>CAZGYZ010000029.1:0-14401 GCA_964530675.1 uncultured Nitrospira sp.
GAAGGCCACAATCGGACATGCCCCAGCCTGAGATGGGCGGGATTGGACGATGAACAAATTTTTGCGCGTGACGCGCGAGACTGGCGGGAAAGGCGCGACCTGAAGTTCGAAGTTCAGGGTTCGAAGTTCCGAAAACCTCGAACTTCGGACCTCGAACCATTGTCTTTCTCGCCCGTCCCGCCTGTCTCGCTAGGCGTGCACTTCTCGCCGATCCATTGGATTTGACTCCTCGAAGGGGGCTGGTATACGATGCCGTACCATTTCCAAGGTTTCCAGTGTGTTCAGCTAAGGAGGAATGTGACGTGGCAGGTGATGCACTGAAGGTCGAAGATGCAACGTGGGATGCAGAGGTCATGAAGTCTTCCGAGCTCGTCATGGTAGATTTTTGGGCTGTCTGGTGTGGCCCTTGCCAAATGGTCGCTCCGATCATCGAGGAATTGGGCAAAGAGTATGCGGGGAAGATGAAGGTGCGGAAGCTGAATACCGATGAAAATCCGGAAGTCGCAGGCCGCTATCAGGTGATGAGTATCCCGACCATATTGTTTTTCAAGAACGGGCAGGTCGTGGAAAAACTCGTTGGCGCTCGACCGAAGCGGCAGTTCAAGGACATGATCGATTCGCTGCTGGCGCAGCCAGCAGGCTCAGCCTAATAAGGATTGTAGTCACCTGCCGCAATGCTCGCCGAGTTGCGCATTGTCAATTTCGCGCTCATTGAGCAGCTGAGCCTTCAATTTCATTCCGGGTTTACAGTCCTGACCGGTGAGACCGGCGCTGGTAAATCTCTCCTCATCGATGCCATCGCCCTGTTGGTCGGCGGGCGAGCCTCGACCGATCAGATCCGTTCCGGAGAAGACGAGGCTCAACTTGAAGCGGCCTTTCATCTCCCGGACCACCATCCACTCCTTCAACGCCTGCGACTCCACGACATCATCGGTCCAAACGAATCTGAGTTGATTCTTCGACGCGTACTCTCCAGATCGGGGCGCCATCGGGTGTATGTCAACGGCAGCCTCTGCCCGCTTCGTGTACTCGAAGAACTGGGGGGCACTCTCGTCGATATCCATGGCCAGCATGAGCAGCAATCGCTCTTGGCCACTGCTAAGCAATTAGATGCCCTCGATGCGTTCGGACGTCTCTACGAACTGCGTGGGCGGTATGAACAGACCTATCAGGGCTGGAGGGAATTACGCACGCAGTTGGATGCATTGCAGAATGACGCCGCCGATCGTGCAAGGCGTGAAGATATGTTGCGGTTCCAGGCTCAGGAGATCCAACAAGCAGGGTTGTTGCCTGATGAAGAAGAGTTGCTCCGTAGCGAGCGGCTGCGGCTGGTCCATGCGCATCGGCTCAGAGAGTTGGCTCACGAGGCTCATGTCGAGCTGCAGGCAGACGAGCAGGCTGTTCTTATCAGGCTGGGGCGGATCGGGCGAGCCCTTGCAGAGCTGGCTCAGACCGATCCGTCGATGGGTGCTTGTGAACAGGCTGCTGCGGAATCGGCGATTCAGCTCAAAGAACTTGCCGGGCAGTTGCGCGACTATGCAGAACGGTTAGAGGCAGATCCTGACCGGCAGGCTGTCGTGGAAGACCGACTCGACCTGATCCAACAGTTGAAGAAAAAGTATGGAGGGTCGGTTGAGGCGGTAGTTGCGACCGGCAGTCGGGCTCAGGAGGAGCTTCAGCTATTGGGCAGTCATGAAGAAAGAACTGCTGAGATGGCCGCGCGCCTGGATGAAGAGGTTCGACTACTTCATACGCTGGCGCAGCAGCTGTCCAAAAAGCGAATTGATGCGGCCAAGCGAATGATGACGCTGGTGGGAACAGAGCTGGCAGCGTTGAAAATGGAGCAGGCAATCTTTCAGGTCACGGTATCGAGCGATGAGTCGGTCGAGGGACTTGGATCGGCGGGGCGTGATCGAGTCGAGTTTCTGCTTTCAAGCAATCCTGGTGAACCGCCGAGGCCGTTGGGCCGGGTGGCATCAGGCGGAGAACTCTCGCGTATCATGTTGGCGCTCAAGACAGTATTGGCCGAGATGGATCAGGTTCCGGTTCTGGTATTTGATGAAATCGATACGGGAGTCGGTGGTGCAGTCGCTGCGGCTATGGGAACGAGATTACGCAAACTTGGATCGTTTCATCAAGTATTTTGCATCACTCATCTTCCGCAGGTCGCGTCCCAGGCGGAGCATCATCTGCTGGTGGAAAAGGGATTGGAGAGTCGACGGACATCCACCTCGGTCAGAGCGCTCAAGGGGATGGGTCGAGAAGAGGAAATCGCCAGAATGTTGGGTGGTCTGACCATTACGAAAAAGGTGCGTGAAACGGCAGCGGAACTCATTGCAGGAGCGAAGGGAAAGCAGTCTGAGTGAGCAACCTGTTGCAGGCTGAGGTCGAGGTCAAGGTTGAGCTAAGGTCAAATTCTTGCAATCTCAGCCTTGACCTGAGCCTTAACCTGCCGGAAGGTTTTTGGGCTATGAGTCGGAGCGGTCGGTCGGGGAAGTCGCTATCGCCATGGCAGGGAGGGACGCCTTGCATTCCTGAATTACGCGGGAAAAGAGTTCGGTCAATTTCGGTTCGAAGTGGGTGCCGGCATACGACAGCATCTGTTGGCAGGCGTCATCAATCGAGAGGGGTGTTCTGTCAGGAAGTTCCGCTGTCAGATGGTCGAAGGTTTGAGCCAGACAGACAATACGAGCCAGTTGAGGGATTCCTTCTTTCTGAAGCCCAAATGGGTAACCTGACCCATCCCACCGTTCATGGTGATAAGCAATAATCTGTCCCACCTCAGCCGGAAGGCCCAACGCGGACACGAGCTTCGCACCCTGCTCCGGGTGATGCCGGTTGCCGATCGACTCTCCGGTCACAGCGATTTCATCGTCGGCAAATCGATAGGGTTCAGGCCCGATCTTGCCGATGTCGTGGAGGAATGCCCCCAGCGCCAACGATTTCTGTTCAGCGGCGGTCAGGTTGATGCGGTTGGCCAAGAGCGTGGCGTAGAAACTGACTCGGCTGCAGTGGTTGAGTAACTGGCGATCCTTGGCTTCAAGCAGGTCGGAGAGCAACGGGAGAGGGTCCGGTGTTTGTTCAGCGCAGGGAGTATTATCTGGTGCAGACTTTCCGATCGCCTGGTATCCCGCAAATAATTCCTTCCACGCTTGCGCGCTTTCGGTTTCGGATCCCCAGAGGCCGGTTGATGTCCCGATAAAATGTCTGAGGAAATCGAGCCGTTGCTTCTTTTCGATGGTCTGCTTGACGAGCGAAAGCAATTCCGTGACGTTGAAAGGTTTGAGCAGGTAGCCGGCGGCGCCATGGCGTATCCCTTCCATGGCAGACTTTAAGCTTCCATATCCGGTGATGATGATGACCTCAACGTCGGCGTGTTGTTGCTTGATGTCCTGGAGCAGATCCAGGCCCTGGCGATCTGGAAGCTTTTGATCGAGGGTGATGAGATCGATCTGCTGGGAGTTCAGGACGTTTATCGCTGCACTGCCTGATTCCGCTGTCGCAACATTGAAAAAGGGGCGGAGAATCACTTTCAGCGCGTCACGAGGTCCTACCTCGTCGTCAATTACGAGCAGATTCGGCTTGTTCTTTGTCGATTCCTGAGTCACAGATAAGTTCACAGGCGTCCTCTATGGTTAACTACGTACATTCCAAAGCAATTCTTGTTCCATTTCAGTGAGTTAGCGCCACTGACTCATAGATTGTGGTCTGTAGATGAATGAGGCCTATATGTAGTTTTCTTGAACGCAACACTACGTATCGCAGAAGGAAATCTCCTACTAAACTGTGCAAAAAAGACGCAGTGAGGAGGCTCCCTGTGCTATTCGTGCACTACGGCCGGAGGTTCGGCGATGACTTCCTGATCCGGACGTCCGATCCCCAGCGTGTCCATGCGGTACTTGAGCATCCGACGGCTGATTCCCAGCAGGTTGGCGGCATGGGTTTGAACGTAGTTCGTTCGCTTGAGGGCATCCAAGATAATTTCTCGCTCAAATTCCATGACGGCTTTTTCAAGCGACAGTCGCCCGGCGAGCGTGTCGTCGCGAAGCGAGGAGGATCGGGAGTCGTTTTTGAGAACGGTCGGGAGATGTTCGGGCGTGATGATGTCCGATCCTTTGGACCAAATGAACGCCTGTTCGATGATGTTCTCCATCTCCCGAACATTGCCTGGCCAGGGATAGCGGGACAGAAGATCGATGGCATCTTTGGAGAACTCTTGGGGGGTCCGACGGTCTTCTTCGATACGTTTAGCCAGAAAATGTTTGGCGAGGAGTGGAATATCCTCACCGCGCTCCCGGAGGGGGGGCAAATACAGCGCAATGACGTTGATGCGGTAGTAGAGGTCTTCGCGGAATTGCCCCTTGCGAACGAGGTCTTCGAGGTTCTGGTTCGTCGCTGTGACGATACGCACATCCACCTTGATGGATTGTACGCCACCGACTCTGGTGAACTCTCGTTCTTGCAAGACGCGCAGCAGCTTGGCTTGCGTCATGGCGCTGAGGTCGCCGATTTCGTCGAGGAAGAGCGTGCCGGTATTGGCGAGTTCGAATTGCCCAACTCGACGGGCCGTGGCATCCGTAAACGAGCCTTTCTCATGACCGAACAGCTCACTCTCGATGAGCGTTTCAGGAAGAGCTGCGCAGTTCAGCGCAATAAAGGGGCGCTCACGCCTGCCGCTATTATAGTGGAGCGCCTTGGCGACCAGTTCCTTGCCCGTACCGCTCTCGCCGCCGATTAGAACCGTCGTGCGGCTGTCAGCGACTTGTTCGATTTTGGTGTAAATATCCTGCATCGACGGGCTCTTGCCGATCAGGTTGTGAAAGGCATAGCGCCGAACGACTTGTGCGCGGAGTTGTTTCACTTCTCGTTGGAGTTCCTGGTCGCTGAGCGCGCGTTCGACGATCAGGCGGAGTTCTTCCACATCGAAGGGTTTCGAGAGGTAGTCGGCTGCCCCGAACTTCATGGCATCGACGGCGGTTTTGACTGATTTTGTTCCTGTCAGCATGATCACCGGCGCCGTGCGGTCCTCGGCGCGTATTGTTTGGAGTACTGACAGCCCGTCGGTGCCCGGTAGAATCACATCCAAAAGGACCAGGTGAGGAGCTTCCTTGCGAAATAGCTCAAGGCCTTCCTGGGCATCGGCGGCTTGGATCGTTTCGTAGGTCGGTTCTAGTACTGCTTTCAATGAGGCCCGAACCCGGGCCTCATCATCGATCAACAGCACTCGTTTTTTCATACTGGTATCCATAGGGTGTTGAGGCTATGCGGGTAACGCGGGCAGGCTCACAAAAAATGTAGTGCCGACGCCGACCGAGCTTTTCACTCGGATCTCGCCATGATGTTCTTGAATAATTTGATGGACGATGGTCAAACCCAATCCCGTTCCTTCGTGTTCTCCGCTCTCGTGCTTGGTTGTGAAGAATGGGTCGAAAATATGTTCGAGATTCGTCTCCTGGATTCCCTCACCCGTATCTTCGATTTCGATGTGGGCCCAGACGTTCCCTCCCGGCTTCACGAGCTTGCGGGTTTGAACGCGCAAACGTCCCCCCGCTTTTGCCATCGAGTCCATGGCATTGAGCAAAAGATTGAGTAGGACTTGCTTGATCTGCTGTCGGTCCAGCATGACACGAGGCAGGTCAGACGCCAACTCTTTTTCAATCTTGATCCCGTAGCTGTCTGCCTTGACATCGATGAAATAGAGGCAGGAGACGACAATGTCGTTGAAGTCCTCGTCCGTCAGCTTGGGTTCCATGTAGCGGGCGTAATCGAGAATTTCCTGGATGAGCCGTTCGATCCGATACACATCGTCGAGTACCACTTTGCTGAATTCTTGAATAAATTGAGAGTCGTCTTTCCGTTCAGGAGCCAATTGGATAAAGGTTTTAATCGATGTGAGGGGGTTTCTGATTTCATGGGCGAAGCCCCCGGCGATTGTTTCAAGGGATTTCAGGCGATCGGTGCGCTTCATGAGCATGTGTGAGCGATGGAGATCCTCGTACAGCATAATGGTGTCCAGCGCATTCGTAGCGGTTTGCGCCAGCGCAGCGAGCAGGAGCTTGTTCGGTGCGATTTCTCCGGCCAAAGGCTGTGCTGTGCCGAGGAGTGAGAAGGCGATGAGGCGGCCTTTATTGAGGTGTGGCACAACGCGTGTGACCTGCATGGATTCCATGGCTGCGAGTGTATCGACTCCGGAGTCGTGGTCTTGGATATCTGCAGCCGAGTCGGCCTGTGTCATGATCCGTTTGGTTCCGAGCAGATGGAGGGGGAGAGGATGGCTTATGTCCAGTGTCGGAGGAATAAGCGCTGGTGCGACAGGGCCAACCATACTGGCGCGGTGATAGCATTCGTGTTCACGATCCAACAGGAACAGTACTCCATGGGTCGTGGCGCCTGCATGACACAGCTCGTGAATGATGCGATTCCCAAGTGTCAGCAGATCAGTCATGGCTCCCAGATCGGCTGCAAACTGTGTGACGGTATTCAATAGTGTGCTGGAGGAAGGCGATACGATGTCAGCATCAGATGCGTGTGATGTCATAATTATAGAGAGCACAATGGCACCCGTGGCTCGGCGGCGGGCCTACGGAGTGAGCATGGACCGTTTAAGTGTTCAAAGATGTACGGGTGGAAGTATACACGGCACTGGTACGTTCAGCCAGCGGATTTATCTTTCTCGATCACGGCGAAGAGGGCGTGCCCGTCGAGCCCAGAAAGGATGCGGGGTGTGAGGATGCCGGCTTGCTGGAGGAACGAGGCGAGCGAAGACCGGTCGAAGGTATGCAGCAATCCATGCCGGATAGCCTCCCGGAGTCGTCCAAGATAGTGTAAGAGGAGGTGGGCTTCTGGGCCAAATTCATCTTGATTGGCCTTGTGCAGATGCTGGCGATATAGAACAGAGAGATCGGTGTTGGGGTGGAAGACCGTGAGGATCAGGCGCCCCTGTGGATGGAGTATGCGGTACAGCTCCCGAATCATGACCAGCGGTGAGGGAACGAATGGGAGTGACAGATTGCAGACGATGCGATGGAGGGAGCGGTCCTTGAAAGGAAGGGGCTGGGTCCAATCCGCTTGCATCCATTGGGCAGTCAGAGGAGGGTGGATGGTCAGGGTGCCTGCGAAGTCTGTATCAAGTTCCCGACGCAAGGCGTGAAGACTCTGTTGGGCCTGCATCAGTGAGTCTTGAGCCTGCTCCAGGCCGATCACCTGAACAGAACGCTCCGGACTCCATCCACGCTGTCGCGAGCGGTAAGCGTGGTTGACCATTGCGGCTCTGACGAAATCGCCTTGACCGACTCCCACGTCCAGAAGCATGGAGCCCGGTTCGAGCGGGCTGAGCAACCGGTAGAGATCGTCCAAGAGCTTCCAATGCTCATGGAGGTTTCCGAGTTGGGGAAGCTGCTGCAGATGCGTGGCTCTCAAGGCCTCACGCGTAATCTGGGAGAGATTGTGGCGAAGACGGGTGCGTTCCATCTCGATGTGCTGTTGACGGGCTAGCATGTGTCGGGTGTCTGCACGGAATTCAGCTGGAATAGCCGGTAGCGAGACGGTTGCGGCGATCTGTTCCAGGACCTGTTGGAAGGCCGCAGGTGGTTGTTCGCTGAGTGGAAGTTCCTGGCCGAGCAATGGTGCGGGAGCTGTCGATAAACGGGTATGGGCTCCCAGCGCGGTGAGAAATGCCTGAGGGAGATCAGCGGGAGGGAGTGGCCCGAGCGGGTTGCTGGGAATCGTGAGGATGGCTGATGGAGAGCGAAGGAGGCGCAGATCTGCAATCGTAGAGGCCATATCTGTGAAATGGCCTGCAACGATATCGCCGATAAAACGATCGACATTGACGTTGAGCCCGAGCAGATTCGCGATGCCGCGTCGAAGTCCATATCTATGGTCGGCCACGAGATCATGCCCATGGACCGTCATGAGCATAGCTTGAATATCGACGACCGGATTGATCAGGAGAAGTAGGTCGAGGGGACGGGATTGCACCGCTGTCTTGATAGCGACGCGAGCGGCTATGTCACTCGCCATGACAATCAGAGGAGCGGTCGGCCAGGTATGTTGCACAAACTCCACAACTTTAAGAAGGTCAGCTTGCATACTTCGTAGGGTTGTCTGGTGCAGCTCGCCGTCGCTCAGCCCCACATGGTTGGTGTGGTCGTAACGCAAAACGCGGAGCCGGTGATGCGCCAAGTAGTACGACAAGGTAATGGCGTCCAACGAGGTCTGGCCATAGCCGGGAGAGATGATGACGACCGGTGTGTTCGGTGTGACCGATTGGCGAAGATGGTCGTCGGTGATCACAATCGCCTGGCCGCGTTGATTCCGGCACTCTCGCGGGATACTGACGACCGACGTCTGTTGCGAGGAGAGTTCCAATTCGCCTGGGGACGTCAGATGTTGCCGGACAACACGGTTCACTTCGCGCTCAGCGTAGACAGTGAGGCCCTGAAAGCGGAGGCCGACCCGAAGGGCAGGGGCGGATCCTTGGTGACGAAACTCACTCGGCGCTGTGGGATCAGGAGCCGACCAGGTTATCCGGGCTGGCAGTGCAGCATCCGGCGCACCAGGCTCATGGGTTCCAGGATGTTTCTGGGTCTGTGTGACGGCAAAGTGCAACGTAGTCATACCGCTCAGGAGTTCAGGGCGTGCATTGAGATGAAGACAGGCGCCATCTCGGCTGAGGTTGCTGGTGAGTGCTTCGAGGCGGTAACTTTTGCCGGAAGGGTCCATGACATCGAGTCGGACCGGGAGTTGCAACGGTATTCGTACGGCCTCGCGCTGGTCGAAGTCCTTCCGTCCGTTCAGTACGAGGGGGTCAGTAGCAATCAGATTGCCCTGTGGTTCTACCGCAAGCAGTACTTCAAGAGAGAATGGAATAGCTTGTTCCTGCGCCGCTTGGACTAGTGAGGCAAGGACGGCGCCTTCTTCTTTCTTGAGGGGCTCAAACATCACAATCAACTGGGCGGCCGGTGTCTTGGTTTGAAGCGAGACTGACCGTTCCTGTGCCCTACCTTGTAACTCGAGAATGCCCACGGACGTCTTGACCACCACATAAGCGTCTTGCGGCGAAACGGTGGGGAAATCGCCTGGGAGTGTGACGCAGGCTCCTCTGAGGCTGAGGTTTGAAATGGTACCATCCCATGCGACTGATCCAACGGTAATGGTGGCTGGCAGGGTAGTGAGAATTCGAGGTACATGGCGTCGTTCCTGCTTCGGTTTGTCAGTGTCGGCAGTTGGAAGAGGTGCCGGCCTGTTGTTTTTCGTGGTCGGCGTGAGTGCGGGTTCGGTGTCAGAGACGGCAATCGGCAGAGGGGGTATATCGAGAGGGAGCTGAGAGGCAACCGGCAGACGGAGGATCATACGAAAAGGGCCTTGCATCGGAGCCGACAAATCCAGGGCGCCGTTCAGTTGACGGACGAGCTCATACGACTCGAGGAGATCAATGGATGAGGGCAATGTCGCTGGAGATGCTGCCGACCACACTATGTCGGATTCAAGCAGCTCGATTTCGATCTCAGTAGGTGGGGTGAGGGGAAATAGGGTGGGAGCGTCAGCAGAGATGGAGGAAGATCCCACTGCCCGTGTGCTCA
Organism: uncultured Nitrospira sp.; assembly: GCA_964530675.1. Classification (GTDB taxonomy): domain Bacteria; phylum Nitrospirota; class Nitrospiria; order Nitrospirales; family Nitrospiraceae; genus Palsa-1315. Next base: position 9,585 of record CAZGYZ010000029.1, read on the forward strand.
CAATGAGTCGGTGTGTGCGGCCGACCGTCAGTAAATAGGTCTGTGCATAGTTCAAGAGATGGAGAATGAGTTTCGTGACCTGTTCGCGATTTCCAACGAGGGGAGGGAAGTGAGCGGGGTATTGCCGTATGATGCCGGCACCATCCACAATTGCTATGGTTGTGGGCAAGAGTGCGTCGTCAAGAACCTCATTGATCGTCGGTCCTAAGGGACTTCCTTCTCTCTTGTGGAGGGCCTCCGCCAACTGTGTTCCAAGTTTCGTCGCTTCTGCGGCGTGGGCGGCGAGAATTTCAGCTTGGTCGCCCAGACGTGCGTCGCGAATGGCAATAAGGAGCTGCTGTGACTGTGTCAGTAGCGAGGCCAGCGGATCATGCAGCTGTTGCGACAACAGGGTGGCTTTCTGGGCCAGCCCGAGCAGTGCCTCTTTCTGCAGGAGTTGCTGATGAAGTTGCTGAATCGTCGCGTCTTGTTCTTTGGACGGGGAAAGGTCTCGGATCAATCCCACTGTGCCGAGAAATCGGCGAAGCGGGTCATAGAGTCCGCGAGCGTTCACCGCCGCTGTGAGAGTCAGCGGCTTGTTATCCTGCATGGGTTTCCGTCGCAGGGTCAACTCAACGCGGCTGGCACCCCGCACTCCGGATCGACGTTCGTTGAGGCGATAGCGAGCCGCCAACTCCTGGTCTGCAGGAACGATCATGGTATAGGGCAGCCCGATGAGTTCATCGGGCGAGTAACCCAACAGCATGACGATGCCAGGACTGACTGTCACAAAAGATCCACCGGCATCCAGTTCATAGGCGATATCGCTGAGCGATTCGATGAGCCCACGATGGCGTTCGAGTGCGTGGTCCAGGGTCACTCTCATGTGGCGTGTTTCAATGGCTTTTTTGGCACAGAACAGGAGTTCCGTGAGAAAGGCCGGAGATTTCTTCGAGAGAAAAAAATCGACGTCGGCTTGGAGTGCCTGAAGCGCCGAGGCTGAATCGCTACGGTCGCTGAGTAGAATACTCGCCACGTAGGGTGCGTGGCGTTTGAGTTCGCCGGGTAGCGAAGTATCGTTCCCGGCGAGGCATTGTTCGTCGATGAGGATAAAGACCCATTCGTGCGACGCCGCCCATGCGCGGGCTTCTTCGGCTGAATAGGCGACATCCACGCGGCAGCCGGGAAAGAATCCACGCAAACTGATCGTGATGAGTTTAATGGACTCAGCCTGCTCGCTGACAATCAGGATGGTGACCGGTTCACTCTGTGGCATCAAGATATCCCTGTGCTTACTGGGAATTTGAGCAAACCCAGTCCCAGAGCGACAATACAACGTTCGCCCGTGATCTGGTCTGAGCTAAACCAATCCCCTATTTCTTCTGCCGCACGCGGCCCGGGGCACGCATCTTTGGATCGTGATGTGAATAGCATAGGCGGAGGTGGGAAACCCAGTCTTGATGCGATGAAATAGGTTGTATCTTTAGTAGGGGGGAGGCAGAAAAACTTTGATGGCGAACAAAATTGAACGGTGGTTGGGCACAGGGTTTGATGTTATGTGAGGGAGAGAACGTTGCGGTACCTGCCGCAGCCTGTGCGGCAGGTACCAAGGTGCAGGGGCTTCTATTTGAGGGCGACTGGAGAAGGGGATGTAGCAGGGCAAGCGCCAGGGGTCATGTACAGCAAATAGTTTCCCATCCCATGTTGGGCTTCTTTTTTCTGCAAGGGATGGTGATGGACCATGACCATTTCATAGTCATCAGCTTTTGTCACAGGAAATCCCTGACCGTCCTGATAGACCTGATGCGGTAGAAACTCGCGGAAGGTTCCATCCGGGGTGACGTCGGGAACCGTCCGCAGTAGAGTTTGCTTCTTCGTCATATTATCCAACCCGATCATGAGAAGTTCGTCATGCCCGTGCGGGTAGGCAAATTTCACACAGCCATCCATCGAGAACTTGAGCGGTTCGCGGTGGACTTGGACTCCGGTTGTAATCTCAATTCCTTCGTCCGTCTGGTTTGGGCCTCGCTGGGAGAACTTGCTGAAACATACAATGTTGACCCCCACCTGATACACGTCCATTTCTTTAACCTGGGTACCCTCGGGCGCCATGTACATGGTAAAGGTTGCCATGACATCTTTGGTGACCGGTGCCCCGTGATAAAAGGCGATGATCGACATGAGATGATCGCTCTTCTCGAGCTTGACTCCATAGCCTGCGGGGAAACGCGTCTCGGTCATCTCCAGCCCCGCTCCAGCAAAGAACAACGGTTCGCCATCGCATGAGACGCTCGGTTTGCTGTTATTGAGCATCAGGATGTGATGGAGATAGTTTTTGGGGAGGGGTTTCCCTTCTTTGGTGAAGACCGCAGTTTTGTACCCGACCATATACCTGTCTTTGGGAAGCTGAAAACTATGTTTAGGCATTGAGGCTGCCAGGTCTCCATCGTGAGAAGCGGGGAGGTCGATGGGACCGAACGTGAGGGTCACGACATCGCCCTGAACCGTGACGGTCGTAGTCGTTTGATTCTTGAGTGTCGGGACTGCATGGTGGTCGTGACCGCCGTCAGCAAGGGCGGGAGTCACCAGACAGATGCCGGCGAGCAGAGTGAGAAGTATCTGACGCATAGAGCCTCCAAAAAATAAAAAGTGGTCACGGGAATATTCGGAACGTTGATCGTAGAGGCTTGTGTGATACGCAGAGGTCATCGTGCAGATGGTAGCGGGATCAGTCGCTTCCAGAGATAGGTTCCGCCATGTTCGCGAGGAGGAATGTTCTTTTGAGCTCCGACACGGGAATACCACCAGACTCCCTTGGCCTGGGTTCCATCCTCTGAGAGGAGGAGTTCAAATTCTCCTTCGCGATCGTTGCCCGGTTGTTGCCAGGTACCTTGCCAGAGACGGTCGGCAAATTTTGAAGTAATGAATCGCCCACCGTGCTGGGTATAGGGGCCGTTACCGGCTTTGTCGAGTGTGGCCTTGTAACGCTTGTCGTCCTCGACCTCGAGAATATCCCACTCCCCGCTCAGGTCAAGGGTTGACGAAGATTGAGCGTTGCTGACCAAATGTTGGGGAGAAGGTGTCGTGGAACGCTGGGCCAAGGAGGCGCCGAGTTGCATGTTACGGAGCGACTCATGCCAGGACAGTAGAACCCATTGCCCCGCTCGTTGTTCTAAGACACCGCTTTCCCTGAGTGGGAGTACCGTTCTCCGTTGGTCCGGCCCTTCTCCTACAAAGCGGATATAGTCCAGTTCCATAGTAAACCAGGCAAGAGTGCTTTTCGTCCAGACCTTGAGCTCATGAATAGGAATTTCAAGCTTGGCCACGGAGGAAAACTCTTCTTGCATGTCATGCTCGAACGCCGGCCACCCCACATACTTTCGCCCGCCGATGGTGTAGCTAGTGATATCGGCATCATGCGCCATGAGGCGTGAGAGGGTCGGCATGTCCAACTCGGCATTGGCGCGAACCAGGGTGCGGATGGCCGCCTCCGGACCGGTCGATTCATACGCAACAGCGACCGTCGTATGCTCGGTCATCAAGAAACATGCAACGGCGAACAGCGCGCCGTAAACAACGCGGGACATGAGAGCCTCTTTATGTCGTGGTCTCCTCTGTGGCAGGAGAGCAGGAGGTAACTAGAAATGGAGACTACATAGCCAGTTTCGTCTTGTCAACGACAAAGCAAGGGGCCCGTTATGGATGGTACGCCACGACGATCACGGTCACATTATCTTCTCCCCCTCTGCTCAGTGCAAGCTCGATTAGGTCGTGGCAGGCGCCGTGGGGATCGCCGTTCGCGCTGGAGAGTATCGATGCGATGGCTGCGTCCTCCAACATTTTCGTGAGCCCGTCGCTGCAGAGCATGATGAGATCGCGAGGGATTACCGGGGTCGAGGTCAGCTCCGGTTTCATGTCGATGCCCAGGCCGAGGCCTTTGGTCAAGATGTGGCGCTCGGGATGTGTGAGCGCTGTGGCCGCATCAATCAGGCCGCGCTGCACAAACGACTCGACTAGGGTGTGATCGCGAGTCAATTGCTTGAGCTGTCCTTCTCGAAAGAGATAGGCACGGCTATCTCCCAAGTGGGCGATATGGGCGACCGGCATCGGCGGCAGCGTCATGGCCAAAGCGACGAAGGTCGTGCCCATCCCTTTCAACGATGGGTTCGCCAGTATGAGATTATGAATTCGCCGGTTGGCGCTCATCACGAGATTTGCCACGAACTCGGCGGCTGCGCTTGGGTGTTCGTGGAGCCAGGATGCCCGTTCAAGTGCCTGCTGTGCGGCTACGGTCACGGCGGTCTGGGCCGCGATATCTCCTGCCGGGTGCCCACTCATCCCGTCTGCCACCAGCCAGATGCCGCAATCATTCAGGAGGGCCAGCGCATCCTGGTTCGACGTGCGAACATGACCCCTCTCGGTTCGACCAACTCCGGTCCACGGGCGAGACTCCGTCACAGCGCGACCTCGATCGGCTGAGGTCGGCGAGTTGGTGGAAACCCCAGAGAAGGAGGGCCGAATCGTGCAACCATCTGGTCGTAGATCAACGATGCGAGCGGTTCGAGGTTTCTGGTGTCGGCCTCGTTGTATTTCAGCAACAGCGCACGTGCCGCGTCGTCTCCCGCACTCCACTGATGCCACAGGCGAACGGCCTCCCATCCATCGAGGCCTGCCACATCGGTGTCACGGGTAATCTGGACTTCGCGCTCGATATGCTTCAGCCCGCCTTGCATGCCGAGCCTGCGGGCGGCAAAGCACAGATCGAAGTGGGGTTTCTTGAAATTTAAACGGGGGAACTTCGCCTGCAAGTAGGGAATGTCGAACCCGCTGCCGAAGAA
>CAZGYZ010000030.1:0-14224 GCA_964530675.1 uncultured Nitrospira sp.
AGACCCTGAATCTAGTGCGTCTGCCAGTTTCGCCACTTCGGCACATCGAGGTGGAAACGGATTATCCTGAATTCGTGAGGTCGCCGTCAAGCAAGCGGCTTTGATCACCGAATCTCTGACTCGCGTGAGGCCCACAGTCCGGCCGCTGCGATATCGCGTCGGTTGCCACTGACCACGATCCGCTCGTGGACGAGCCCGGCGGCGCCAAGCAATGGGGCCGCCGCAATCCACGGCGCCTCATCGGCAATCAAGACATCGAACCGGACGCGACTGAAGAGGGGATCGCTCAGCACTCGCGATGCCGTGGTGACTACGAGCCGCCGATTCTGAATGAAGGCCTGGCGGTTCGTATCTTCTTCGGCTGACAGCAATTCGCGGATCTTTTTCGTCCCGCCCAGCCGGACGATCTCCTCTTTAAGCTCGTCAAACTCCGGCCGCATGTCTTTCGGCACAGCAGCCTCCGGCACAAGTTCATCGATGCGAACCTTGGCCACATCAAGTTCCCCTCTCAGCTCGGCACGCTGACTCTCATATAACTCAAGATATTGATGCAGAGATTCAACGTTTTTCCCGAAGGCCTGCAAGCTGAGCCGTCTGAAGAGCGGAAGGTTCTCATATTCAGCTAACGTGGCGTTTACCTCTTTGATCTTGGCCTGCAGGTCGCTGACCTGCGTCAGTAATCGCCATTCTAAGAGACGCACTTCATCAAGATCCTTTTGTTTCTGTCTCTTGTATGCCAACACCGGCGTCAACTCTCGAAATCGATCGTACTTGCGACGAAGCACGGCCTTATCCGCATGCGAATTGGCATAAAATTGATGCATCTGCGCTTCGAACCCCAACTCCTGAATCCCGATACCCTCGACCTGCTGGGCCAATGCCATTTCATAGCGACTCACCCATGTCTTATACATAAGCCCCACGGCTTTCATGGCTCTTGCGATGGTTCCGACGAGCGCATCCGCTGCCCGGTGATCAGGACAAACCACCAAAATTCGTTTGTTCGCGCGAATCAGTTCGATCGCCAGCACAGCTAATCGCTGCCTGCGCACTGAGAGCTCGTCAGCCCAGAAGCTCGTGAGGATCGACGATCCGGTGCCTGCTCCGGTAGTTTCTTCCGTTCCCGTCGCCGCCTCAAGGAGGGGAGCCAAGCGGTCTGCCGGACCGAGTCGATAGGCGTCTGGCTGTGCGAGCATGTCGCGCAATCGCTTTGCCGACGTGGCTAATACCCCTGCCCGATCGGGAATCACGGTCGCGCCAACACAGGACTCTCCGATCATATTGAATGCCTGCACGAGGACTATATGTCCTTGCCCGCCCAGCACGATGCCTTCAATTGGCTCCATATCGTCATGAGGGATAATTGAGAGGGGAGTGTCATGCTTGATGGACAAGCCTTCTGGAAGCGTCAGCTCATACAGATGAAGCGTACCGATGGTACGCACAAGTCGGCCTGCTACAAGAGTAATTGGCTGGTCAAGCGCTGTGTCGCTCGCTCGTTTCTCTTCGGCTTCATACCGGAGCGCCCACATTTCGAGAAGGTCTCGTGCGGTCATAAGATTCTTGGGACTGTTGCCCTCATCATAGCGGTCGCCATCATACGGTCGGCCTCTTGCACCTGTCCAGCTTGCCGTAGGGTATCTTCCTGGTTACGATCATCCCACGATCCTGCTCGGGGAAACATCATCTGCACATTGCGAATTGACTTTTTGCTTGCCCCCCTAGTATCCTCTTTTCCTTTCCAACAGAAGGAGTTAGGGGCATGAAAGTCATTCTACAAGAAACAATGGATGGGGTCGGACATCTTGGCGACCTGCTTGATGTGAAAGATGGGTATGCACGGAACTTTCTGCTCCCGCGCAAAAAAGCGGTGCTGGCCGACAGTCGCAGCATCAAGGCCTTTGAGCATATCAAGCGTGTAGCCGGTGAACGGGCAAAAAAAGAAAAGCTGGAGATCGAAACCCATGCCAAGAGTATCTCGGCTGTGTCGCTCACAGTGCAAGCCCAGGTCGGCAAGGACGACAAGATGTTCGGGTCGGTCACGACCAAAGACATTGCGGAAAGATTGGCAGAACAAGGCTTTACGGTGGATCGGCGCAAGATCCAGCTGGATCATCCGATCAAGGAACTCGGCACCTTCACCGTGCCAATTAAGCTTCCACGGGATGTGACCGCGACGGTGGTCATCCACGTCGTCAAGAAACAAGAAGCTGAAACGGCTCCCGCTGAGGCCTGACGAGAGAACGAGTTGTTATGAACGATGCGATCGGTTCTTTAGACGCACTCAAAGCCACAGACCCGGATGTCTATGCCGCGATTATAGCCGAGGAAGAGCGGCAGCGTGAGAAGCTGCTGCTGATCGCCTCGGAGAACTTCGCCAGTCTCGCCGTCCTGGCTGCTCAGGGCTCCATCATGACCAATAAGTACGCCGAAGGATACCCGGGAAAGAGGTACTACGGTGGCTGTCAATATGTGGACAGGGTGGAGGATCTCGCTATCGAGCGTTGTAAGCAGATTTTCGGCGCGGAGCATGTAAACGTGCAGCCGCACTCAGGGTCGCAAGCGAATATGGCGGCCTACCTGTCTATACTGAAACCCGGTGACACGATCCTGGGCATGGACCTCGCCCAAGGGGGTCATCTCACCCACGGCAGCAAGGTCAATTTTTCAGGGATCCTGTTCCGTGTGTTTTCTTACGGCGTAGAACGTGAGACCGAAACCATTAACTATGACGCGGTACAGAAGGTGGCGGAGGAATGCCGGCCACGCTTGCTCGTCGTCGGCGCCAGCGCCTATGCGCGCATCTTTGATTTTCCACGATTCCAACAGATCGCCAAGTCGGTCGGCGCCTATCTGCTCGTCGATATCGCCCACATCGCCGGGCTGATTGCCGCCGGGCTGCATCCGAATCCTGTTCCCTATGCAGATTTCGTCACGACGACTACCCATAAAACCCTGCGCGGACCCAGGGGCGGCGTCGTGATGTGCAAGGCTGAGCATGCTAAAGCGGTCGACAAATTGCTCTTCCCCGGAATACAAGGCGGACCCTTGATGCACGTGATCGCGGCAAAAGCCGTTGCCTTCAAAGAAGCCCTTTCACCGGCCTTTACACGTTACCAGCAGCAGGTCATTGCCAATGCGAAGGTGCTGGCCCAAGGGCTCCTCGACCGTGGGTACAAGATTGTGTCGGGCGGCACGGATACTCATCTCATGTTAATGAATCTGACCAACAAGGGCATTACAGGCAAAGAAGCGGACGCGGCCTTGGGCGAGGCCGGTATTATCGTGAACAAGAATGCCGTGCCCTACGACGAAAAGCCGCCGGCCGTCGCCAGCGGCATTCGACTGGGAACGCCCGCTGTGTCTACCCGTGGGATGCGGGAGGCCGAGATGAAAGAGATTGTGGGCTTAATCGACCGGGTTCTGCAGCATCGGCATGAACCAGCGACGCTCGAGGAAGTCCGCGCTCAAGCTAAAGCGCTCTGCAACCGTTTCCCGGTCTTTCATCCCTACTAACCTACATCAGACTGGGCAGGATTGCCGCCTGTGAAATGTCCCTTCTGCGATGAACTCGAAGACAAGGTGGTAGACTCGCGCATGGCGAAGGAAGGCGAGGTTATTCGCCGTCGACGCGAATGTCTCGGCTGCAAGCGTCGCTATACCACCTACGAACGCGTCGATGAAATCCTTCCTATGGTGGTGAAAAAGGACGGCCGTCGGGAGTCGTTCGACCGTACCAAGATTCTCGCTGGTCTCAAGAAAGCCTGCGAAAAACGACCCATCAGTACCGCCACCATCGAAACAGTGACGGATCGCATCGAGAAGCGCATTCAGGAAATGGGTGAGACCGAAATCGAGAGCCGGATCGTGGGCGAAGAGTTGATGAAAGAGCTTGATCAACTGGATCAGGTCGCCTATGTTCGCTTTGCCTCTGTCTACCGAGAGTTCAAAGACATAGACCAGTTCATGGACGAGCTGAGAACGTTGGCCCAGCAGCGCCGCGAGCGGTGAGGGGCGCGGGATCCCTCCTCTCTACTCATTGCCCTCCCCTTGTCCTTCCGCCATTTTTTGGTCTGCAACAGGATGCGATTTCTCAACAGGTAGGCGTCACAATGCCGACAACACGCGCTATGTCTCCAAGACGACAACGCAAAACCGGAGTGCCGAGCGGCACGCATGTGGCAATCATCGGTGCCGGCCGTGGAGGCACGGCCCTGATGGAGATCTTTGCGACAGACCCACTGGTAACAATCGTATGCGTGGCTGATGTTCAGGCCAATGCCCCGGGCATCTTATTGGCTAAACGACTTGGTATTCCTGTGACCCGCGATTACCGTCGGCTCCTGGACCTCGAGCGCGTAGACCTCATTATCGATGTGTCGGGCGACACCAAGGTTTGGGAGTTGCTCCAAGACTTCCATCGGATGGGCGTGACCATCATCGGCGGGGCTAGTGCCAAATTCATGTGGGAGCTTATCGAGGCCCGCATTCGCGCCACTTCAGATATCGAGAAAACCTTGAATAAGTACCAATCGCTCTATCGACTGTATGTCAAGGAAACAGGTGTGGCGGTGACGGAGGAACGGACACGCATTGCCTGTGAAATGCACGACGGTCTCGTGCAGAACTTGGCCGGGGTGAATTTCAAACTGGATCTGAGTTTACAATTGATTCGAAAAGATCCGAAAGCCAGCCTGGCCACTTTGCGCGAGAGCAAAGCCCAGCTGAAATTGGCCATCCACGAAGCGCGGCAAGTCATCTTCAATCTCCGCCCGCTCCACTACGACAAGATGGAACTGCTCCCAGCCCTGACCAACTATCTCACCTCGTACGAAACCCAATATCATATCAAGACGCAGTTCCGTGTATCCGGCGATGAACAGATTTTATTCCCACGTACCAAGATCTTTCTGTTTCGCATTGTGCAAGAAGCCCTCAGTAACGTGGAGCGACACGCAAAAGCGACTCGGGTTACTGTGGCGCTGGACATCGACCCCAAACGCCTCAAGGTCACCATCGGGGACAACGGCATAGGATTCGACATGGACACCGTGCTGCGCGACCCAGACAAATGGGATCATTTCGGGATTCGCGGAATCCTGGAACGGGCTCGCCTTGTAGGCGGTGAAGGTAAGATCGAGTCTAAGAAAGGGCGCGGCACGACTATCGTCGTCGACATTCCTCTGGTCAAAAAGGAGATGACCGCCCATGGAAAAAATTAAAGTGCTCATCGCGGACGACCATCGCGTCGTACGCGAAGGACTGGCCGCAATCCTCAAGACGAAAGACGACATTCATATCGTGGGCGAGGCCCAGGATGGCATGGAAGCCGTCGAGAAGGTGAAGACGTTGATGCCCGACGTCGTGCTGATGGACGTGAGCATGCCCCGGATGGGCGGAGTCGAAGCGACCAGACAAATCAAGCGTGAGTTCCCTCACATCGGAATCGTGGCCCTGACCATGTATGACGAGCAACAATATATCTTCGATTTGGTACGCGCCGGCGCTACCGGATATCTCTTGAAAGACTCCGAATCCTCACAAATCGTCGCCGCAATTCGCGCGATCTACAAAGGCGAGTCGCTGATCCACCCTTCCGTCGCGAGCAAGATCTTGGCAGAATTTTCCTTGATGTCTCAGAAGAAAGGGAAAAAACCTGGGTGGGTCGAGCACGATCTGACGGAACGAGAGATCACAGTCTTACGCTTGGTCGCTGATGGCAAGACGAACAAGGAAATCGCCAATAACTTGGACTTGAGCGAAAAGACCGTCAAGAATCATGTGCGCAACATTTTCCATAAGTTACAAGTCTACGACCGCACGCAAGCTGCTATCCTGGCCATTCGGAAAGGACTCATCGAGTTGGATCCCCGGCCATAGTCGTTGTTGCCACCAACACCGAAACATCCCTAGTCCAACAAGCGACTCGTGGCGCTTCTAGCAGCAGGCTGAAAACGTCCGCCAGCAGCCTAAGCACGCGACAGGCTCGACGCGCAAGCCCTTACTCCAGTGTCTCGCCTTTCCCGCCAGTCTCGCGCGCCTCGTCCAATTACACTGGCTCGTCATGTATAGCGGCGGAATTACGATTTGATAATCCTTGAAAAGTCACAGGTGTCATATTTTTACAACATGACTTCATATGTCAGAATTTGAATATTTATCTTTTATTATCAATGATATATGGTCATTTATCGCAAAAACACCGACTGGCACACGAGTTGCTGATACCCACTGTGTCTAATATTGAGGTTACTTTGTGAGAGTTCAACAAACCTTAGCGAATGCAGTGAGTTGTGCGGGAGTTGGACTCCACTCTGGACAGCCAGTCACCCTTACGCTCAGGCCTGCTCCACCAAATACAGGGGTCGTCTTCGTAAACCGGAGCGACAAAGATGGAGCCTCCCTTTCGGCCTCCGTCGAGCATTTGGTGCCTACGGAACTCTGCACCGCGATCAGCGGCAATGGGTTTCAGGTAAAAACGATTGAACACGTCCTAGCGGCATTGGCAGGACTCGACATCGATAATGTATATGTGGAGGTTGATGCCGGTGAAGCTCCCGTGATGGACGGCAGCTCGGCGCACTTCGTTCGCTTGATTCGGTCAGCGGGAATTACTCCCCAGAACCGGCGGCAACCCTATCTGAAAATCACACGGCCTCTCGAAGTGGTGGACGGAGCTCGTCGGGTTCGTATCGAACCGTCCTCAACCACCAAGATTACCTATTCCATTCATTACAATCATCCTTTAATCCAGACCCAGACCTACGTCTATGAGCATTCAGCCCATGCATTTGAGCGTGAGATCGCGGATGCCAGGACATTCGGGTTCTTACAGGAAGTGGAAGCGCTTTGGGCTCGCGGGCTGGGCCAGGGTGGCAACCTGGACAATACGATCGTCCTCTCTCAGGACGGCATTCTCAATGAATCAGGCCTTCGTTTTACCAATGAATTCGTGCGACACAAGATCCTCGACTTGATCGGAGACTTTTCGTTGCTCGGTGTACCCTTTATCGGGCACTTGATCGCCGATCGCTCGGGGCATGCAATACACACCCGTCTTGTTCAGCAGATTCTCTCTCACCCCGATAGCTGGGTGTTGCTCGACGGCGACGAAACAGTCGCCGCATCTAAGCCTCGTTCCGCCAAGTCCGCACCACGACCAACATCGCTTGTGGCCCTTCAAGCCTCCTAACACCGTTCTGTTGAATGGAAGCCTGCGCGCGATCTTGCCGATCCGGGCGAGATAAATTTTGACGTGGGGTTAACTGAGCTAAGATTTAGCGTCGAGAGCAAGTGGCCTTGCTCCCGACGCTCAAATCAAGGCGGGGACTACTTCTTCTTCTTCTTTGCTGCTTTCTTCGTCGCCAAGACTCTCACCCCCCTTCACCTATTTTAAGGTCTACCTACCTGACTCACTACACTGCGTGGATCAGGGACTCTTCCAATGCCTCAAACGTGTTCGGGCCCACTTTCTTAAACCGCTTGTCCCGCTTCAAGGATGTGGCCACAGATGTCAGCGGCGTTTTCCCCTTGATCTGGAGCCCTCCCTCGACCAATCGCTGCACAAGCTCTTTTGCGTGCATCGAGCGATTCGCCTCGCGGAGCATTTCGTACGCAGCCTCTGACACGCTTTTCCCGGAATACTTACTCCGCCCCATGAGGATTTCCCTCGACTGGTCGGTGACATCCGTATTCGGCCGTTGACGAGCGCCTTTTTCATCGGAATAAAATTGACTGGAGAGGCTGGCGAGCTTGGCCTTGTCGGCTTCAACGCGATAGAGCGTTTCTGCCAATTCCAAGTATTTTTTGATCGTGGCGATTTCGTCGTCCAAGCGACGCCGTTTCTTTTCGAGTTCCTGTAGCCGGTTCTTGTAGGCGCTGATCCGTTGCTCAAGACCAACCAATATATCGGTGAGTTCTTCCACAGACTTGCCCCCAGGTGAAGCATGCTTGCTTTATAGCATTGCTTGCATAGCAAGTCAATAGATAAAGTTCAAATAGTGGCTTGCATGGCGTGATCGCTTTAATACGGGTCCGTGCTTGCCCAGAATACCATTTGCTCAGCTAATAAGCATGACAAGCAACTAGCCAGATCCTGGCCTCATGGGTGGGGATTGTTTCCCGTTCGAGAGGTCTTTGGGTTCAATATTAGCAGAAAAGCAGCCTCGTGCTATGATGCCGGCTCATGTCGCTACCAGATGACAAGGATATCCCTCCCGACACACTCCTTTCAGTCGCCACTGACGCGGCCCGCCAGGCTGGAGCCGTTCTAACGGAATGTGCCCGCACCGGCTTTCGGATTGAACATAAGGAGATTATTAATCTTGTCACCGACGCCGACCACAAGGCAGAGCAACGGATCATCGATGTCATCCACGCGGTATTCCCAACCCATCGTGTCCTTGCCGAGGAACGTGGACTGACCGAACAATCTCCATCCCGTTACAAATGGGTAATTGATCCGCTTGATGGCACAACCAACTTCGCCCACGGGTTCCCCGCCTACTGCGTATCCATCGAAGTGGAATGTGACGGCCGCGGGATTATCGGTGTGGTCTACGACCCAACTCGGGACGAGCTTTTCACCGCGCAAATCGGTCACGGGGCCTACCTCAACGGAGCCCCCATTTCCGTGTCCACAGCAAACCATCTCGATCGTGCACTCCTCGTGACCGGATTTGCTTACGACATTCGCGAAACCCCGAATAATAACTTGAATCACTTCGTGCGATTCGCGTTGAAGGTGCAGGGATTGCGCCGAACTGGAACGGCAGCTCTGGATCTTTGCTATGTCGCGGCCGGCCGGTTCGATGGGTTTTGGGAAGTGACCCTAAACCCTTGGGACATGGCGGCAGGAGTCGTCATCCTTCGCGAAGCCGGTGGCAAGGTGACCGACTTCAAAGGCGCTCCTCACTCGATATACGGGAAAGAATTGGTCGCAAGTAATGGGTCTATCCACCAAGCCATGATCGACCTCCTCCAAGAAGACGCAACTCCCTCTTAAAACATCAGTCCTCCTACGCTCGCATCAGATCAGTCAAATGACTGAACAGTCCGAGGTGGCCACAGAGGCCTTCTGGCAGATATACAGACAGAATGACGATGCGGTATGATCTCCTCCTACAACGGGAAGGAAATTGGCTGTATGGCACGTTCAACACCTCCATCGGGGCAACCAAACGGAAACCCGCCCCAAGCAGCAGGGGTCGATTCACGCACTAAGGATGTGGAACTGCTTCGGGTGCTCGTGAGCCGAAAGGGAACACAGGTCGATGCCCAATGGGCGATTCATCCCCAACTGAAACAGGATCTTCTGCCGCAAGAATGGCAAGAGGTGACCGACCTCATGGCCAAGGTGACGGGCATCGTCGGCACGCGGTTTTCGCAGGTGCTCACACAAGCCGATCTCGAACCACCCAGCAACGCATGAACGCAATACTAATGTTGAATGATGAGTTATGAATGATGAGTTATGAATGATGAATGAAGGGATACAAGCTCATTCAACATTCAAAATTTAACATTCACAAATTGGAGCCACCTATGGAGACCTATTACCATCCCCATGATCTGGGGAAGTTCGCCGAGATGGGCAAGGGCAACAAGGATCTTTGGGAGAAATTCATGGCCTACTACAGCGCCGTCTTCGCTGAGGGAGCGTTGACGGAACGAGAGAAGGCCCTCATCGCCCTTGCCGTCGCCCATGCAGTCCAATGTCCCTACTGTATCGATGCCTACACGCAGGCTTCCTTAGAAAAAGGGTCGAACATCGAAGAAATGACAGAAGCCGTCCACGTCGCCTGCGCCATCCGAGGCGGCGCTTCCCTCGCACACGGCGTCCAGATGCGCAACGTCTCCGACAAACTGTCGATGTGATGAACCCGGTGTTTTGTTCAGCTAAAGGTAGGGGTTTTCTGGAACAGCGAGGGTGAAGTATTTGCCGCGTTCTTCGTAGAGAATCCGTGCAGCCGTCAAGACACCGAGTGCCTGATCAATTTCTCCGTCAAGAATTTTATTCCTGTCAGGTTGGTTTACCAGCAGCGTGCGGATTTGATCTACAGTCTTCGCCGCTTCGTTGCAGGCCTCGATGATTCCCGCTGCAGGCCAATCGTAGCGCTGCCTAATCGGTGCTTTTGGGTTTCGGCCATCGTAGACGGTGACATAGTCCATCATCTTCGAGTAATAGAGAAACGGCCGATCGCTCGAACCGACCAGTCTCTGCCACTCCTGCACGAGATCGACCAATTCTTGATAAACCTGCTGATCTACGTTCCAATTATCCAGCTCATATTCGAAATCATAGGCAATCTTCTTCAAATCCACATACCTGGCATCGTAAACATACTCGTACGCTGTCCAGGGGCCGGTGATGCGGACGCCGTATTCATGAGGTTTGGTGTAGTAGGGACTGAATCGTTGCAGCCAGAACTTTCCGGTCGCCTCCGGTGAGTGCAGATGGAACAATGACGGAATCAGGTCGATTTGGCGGCGGTAGTCCTCATTCGTTTCCCCTGGAAACCCGAGCAAGATATTCCAGGACACCGCGACATGATAGTAGGAACTCCACTTGAGGCAGATAATATTCTGCATCGGCGTCACGCCTTTGTCCATCGCCTGTAATTGATTGAAGCTCAAACTCTCCAATCCCGGCTGCATGCACTTTACGCCCCCGGCGGCCAGCGTTCGAATCTGGCTCTTCTGAAGATTGCTCTTGGTTTCGATAAACACATCGAGGTCGCAATGGTCTGCCGCAAACCGTCCGAAGAGGTTCTCGATAAATTTCATATCGATAATGTTGTCCACCAGTCGAAATCGCGCCGTATCGTAGCGGCTGGAAAGATAGGCCATTTCCTGTGCTGCTTGCTCGGACGATTTGGCCCGAAACTTCATGCTTTGCGCATTCAACCCGCAAAACGTACAGTGATGTTTTTCTCCCCACCAACAGCCCCGCGAACCTTCGTAGAGCAGAATTCGATCGAGCCCCTGCGCCGCGTCGCCCAACTCCGCCAGCAGATGATAATAGTCGTCATAGTCGGGAGGCCCAGTCTTCGCGAAGTCCGAGAAGAGCGAGTGGTTCGGGGTGAATGCAATTGCAGCTCCCTCGCGATAGGTCACGCCGCTGGGAGCAGTGCCTGTTTTTCCTGCGAGGAGATATCGAACCAATTCCGGGAACACCTCTTCCCCTTCCCCCACCACCACATGATCGATGAAAGGGAAGGCCCGGAAGTATTCCAGCCCCATCTCGCCGTCGTAGTTCGCCCCGCCGAACACGATGGTCACATCCGGGTAGAGATCTTTGATGAGTTTCGCCATCGTCAGGCTCGCGACGTTTTGATCAAACGTAGAGGTGAAGCCGACGATCTTATACTGCCCCCAGTCGATGTCGGTCAGAGCCCAGGTCAAAAACTGAGGCGCTGTTCTCGACGCCATGTCTTCGAAGAATGAGGCCGGATGCCCGCTCTCCTTGGCAAGTTGTTCGAATACCGGCTTAAACAGGCGAGGGTACTCAGCACGCTTCGGATTATCGCGGAACAGGAGATATGAAAAAATCCACTCGCCAAATAGCGCCCGTTTCTCGCAGATCATTTCATAGAGGGGCACGCCGATCTTGTGGGCGTAACGGACGTTCAGATGATGGCAGTCGACAGGAATGTTCTTCGACTTGAGCAGCGCGGAGAGTGTGCCCAGTTGGATCGAGGGATACTTGGAGTGGCTGAACGGCATGTTGCCGAGCGCCACCTGGGCCTTGCCGCTCACTGGACACCTCGTTGGTACATGGGCAGATCTGCCGGTCTGTGGTTACCCGCCCGCCGAGCGGAACGGTTCGAATTCGCGATCCGCCTTGGCCGCCATGTAGAAGTCGCTCTCCGTCAGGCCGTTGATCTTGTGCGTCCAAATTTCGACCTTGCACTTGCCCCAGGCCAGATATAGATCGGGATGATGGCCTTCGGCTTCTGCCACGGCACCCACCTTGTTCACGTAAGCCAAGGCTTTGGCGAAATCATTAAACGTATATAAGCGCTCAAGATGTCCGGCCTGGTTCAGCGACCATCCGCGCCCCAGCTCTTTCAGCAGAACCTGCGCACGGTCCGCCGGGACTGGCGGTACACCGCCGCGGCAAGGGATACATTTGTTGTCGGCAAGGCTCATAACACCACCTCCAGGTAGAAGAACAACGTCGCGCATCGATTTTCTCTAGACCAGGTATTCTAAAGGGGCCTTGAGCGGAAGGGCAAGGTGGGGAAATTAGGCGATTGAGTAATTACTCAGCCTCATCAACGGCTCCACCCGAACGGGCGAGATCTTCCATCTTGATCTTCTCAGGGTTGAATTTAGCCGTTGCAGTCGTCATCCGATCAAGCGCCTCATCAAACGACAGGGGAGCGGCATCCTTTGGTCGGAACCGAATCGGATTCACTCGCGCGACCACGAAGCTCTTGAGGTAGGGACTCGTTAGACCCTTCGCTTTCAGTGCCTCAACCTGTTTAACGATCTGATCGTCTAACGCCAGCAGGGTCTTCGCTCGTTCCTGCCGCAGTGCAATTGCAGCACTCATCGGTTTCTTCAAAAACTCGTCCACCCGCTTCAACACAGGGTGATAGGCCCCTCCGCTGAATCTAGGTCTCCCTTCATAACAGAGGCCTAGCGTAATGAAGGCCGGCTCTTCAAACTCCAGGGTATAGGTCTCTTCCGTCGCATCATCGAGCCGCGCCAGTTCCTTGTACATGCGGATGACTTCAAGGGATTTCTCGCGCAGATTGTGCGCCTTCTCGGTGTTCATCGCGAGAATCTGATAGGCTGCAGCCGCTTCCGGCACCACGATCGCGACGATACTCTTCGCTCCCAGCGTCTTCATCGCCGAAAGCCGATGGTTGCCATTTGGAGTCCAGTATTTCACATGCCCCTTTGCCTCCTCTACCCCTTTACCCCTCTCCCCAGGCGCACGCACGGCAATGATCGGATCGAGAAATCGCCCGATCTTGCCGATCACGAGTTCTAATTTACGAACGTGCGCGTCAGAGAGATTGCGTTGAAAAGGGGTCGGCTCAACGAGTTCGATCGGCAAGGCTGCCAGCAGCACCCAACGCCCACCATGGGGCTCCCGATAGATCGCGAGAACTTTCCCGCCATCACCCTCAATTGCTCGATGTAGTTCGGCGACATCGTTCGGGGGCGCGGCGGCTTGGAGTTCGATCGCAGTCAAACCAGTCGACGCATGAGCAGGCTGGCGACGACGTCGCACAACACCGGTAGCACGAGGGATTTTTGGTTGCTTCCCAGGCATCGCTCAGTATGGTAGGGAAGGACAGGAAGAAAAGAAAGCCTCCCCATTTTCATCCAACCAGCAACGCTATGAGCGATTCCTCGATCAGCGAGCCAAACCTCAAATCAACCACGCAGAAGATCGGTTGGTTCACAGCCTCCTGTGTTCTCGTGAGCAATATCATCGGGGGCGGGATCTTTACCACCACGGGATTGATGGCTCGCGATGTCGGTGATCCAATGCTGATTCTCCTGTTGTGGTTTGCCGGAGCGCTCTTTGCGCTCGGCGGCGCCATGGTCTACGGAGAGTTGGGGGCCGCCTTGCCTCATGCAGGAGGGGATTATGTCTACCTGCGAGAGGCCTATGGACCGCTGGTGGCCTTTCTCAGTGGATGGACCTCCTTTACGATCGGCTTTGGCGCAGCAGTCGCTGCCTCAGCCATCAGTTTTTCGTCCTATGCGTTGCGTGTCATCCCGGTCGAAGATGAGCAGGGATGGGTAGCGAAGAGTCTTTCGCTCTCTTTGCTGTGGATCGCAACTCTCATGCATTGTCGAGGCGTGGGAGCAGGCGGCCGCATGCAATTACTCTTGACGACCACAAAAGTCGTCGCCATTGGGGGATTAATTCTCGGCGGGCTCGCAGCAGTGGTTGGCAATGGAGATGCTCTCTTCTCCGGGCCAACGGTACAGCAGCCGACACTCGGGGCTTCTGCCATCGCGCTCGTGATTGTGACCTACTGCTATCTTGGTTGGAACGTCGCAGGTTACATCGCCAACGACATCGTTAATCCCCGGCGGACTTTGCCGAAGATCATGATCGGGGGAACAGCCTTCGTCGCCGTGATTTATCTGCTGCTGAACGTCGTCTATCTATCGGCGCTCTCGATCACGGAGCTGGCCAGCGAGCCGATCGTACCGGTTGCGGAGAAAGCGGCTGCAGCCTTGTGGGGGCCACAGAGTG
>CAZGYZ010000031.1:0-13912 GCA_964530675.1 uncultured Nitrospira sp.
TCAGTAAGATCACCGGCATGGTGGTGCAGCCGAACAAGGCGATCGTCGGGGCGAACGCCTTTGCCCATACATCCGGCATTCACCAGGACGGACTGCTGAAGGACAAGACAACCTATGAAATCATGCGGCCGGAGACCATCGGGCTGGTCGAGAGCAAAATGGTCATGGGGAAGCTTTCAGGACGGCATGCATTTCGACAGAGGCTGGTGGAGTTGGGATATACGCTCTCTGATGAAGAGATCAATCACGCGTTTGAGCGGTTTAAGAAGTTAGCCGATCAAAAGAAGGAGATATACGAAGAAGATCTTGAAGTCATCGTTTCCGAAGAGTTGGCCAAAATGGCCGATCGGATCAACTTGAAATCGTTCTTTGTCGCCAGCGGGACTGAACGGGTTCCAACTGCCACCGTCGAACTCGAGATTGACGGACGAACGATCTCGCAGACCGGGACAGGCGATGGGCCGGTCGATGCGGTCTACCGGACGATTGCCGCGATGACGCAGACGAAAAGTACGCTTCTCATGTATGTGGTGAAGGCCATTACCGGCGGGACCGATGCCCAGGGCGAAGTCTCGGTCCGGGTTCAAGAAGATGGCCGCACTGTCTCAGGCCATGGGGCAGATACGGATATCATCATGGCCTCGGCGAGGGCCTATCTCAACGCGCTAAACAAGCTGTTGTACCTGGCGGGAAAACAGACGCAGGGTGAGCAGAAGGTGAACTTGATTTAGAGAAAGTGGCCACGGTAGAGTTACCGGCTCCGGTCTGGAATCTGGAAGGTATTATCGGCTGGGAGGTGCGCTGTGATTCATGTTACCCTGGCAGATCGGCCTGATTTCCTGGCCGGCGATCATACCGTCCTGCGGGAGCTGCTGCATCCGGCGAAACAACCGCTCTCGCTTAGGTATAGTGTGGCGCACGGGACATTGGCTCCCGGCCTTCGGTCGAAGTGGCATAAGCTGAGATCCTCAGAGGTCTACTACATTATCGCAGGCAGAGGACGATTGACCGTAGATGACTCTGTCGTCGCGGTGGAAACAGGCTCTATTGTCTATGTGCCTCCGGGAGGCAAGCAGTCTCTGGAGAGTAGCGGGCCCACTGCCATTGAGTTCCTCTGTGTGGTCGAGCCCGCTTGGCGACCAGAGGACGAGGAAGTGCTGGAGTAGCGCTGGTGTGGCTTAAACTCACAAAGAGGGAGAGTGGTTTGTGAAGGCGAAGATTGCCGTGTTAGCCGGTGATGGAGTGGGTCGAGAGATCGTCCCTGAGGCCGTGAAGGTGCTGAAGGCTGTGGCCAAGAAGTTCGAGCACAAGTTCGAGTTTCTATCCGCTGATGTCGGTGGGCAGGCTATCGACAAAGTGGGCGTTCCGCTTCCTCAGGAAACGCTGATCTTGGCCAAACAGAGCGACGCAGTCTTACTTGGCGCAGTAGGCGGTCCTAAGTGGGAAGGGTTGGAGTATAGCTTGCGTCCGGAACGCGCACTGTTAGGTTTGCGAGAGCACTTGGGTCTCTACGCAAATTTACGGCCGGCGAAGTTGTATCCAATGTTGGCCGATGCCTCCACACTGAAACGTGAGGTGATCGAGGGGATCGATATCCTCGTCATTCGTGAATTGACCGGCGGTATTTACTTCGGGAAACCAAAAGGGATCGAGAAGTTGCCGAACGGAAGCGAGCGAGGTGTCAACACCGAAGTCTATACCACTGAAGAAATCCAACGCATTGCGAAAGTGGCATTTGAGGCGGCCAGAAAACGCCGGAAAAAGGTGACGTCAGTTGATAAAGCGAACGTTCTGGAGTCATCTGAGCTGTGGCGTCGTGTCGTCATTGAGACCCACAAGGGTTATCCGGATGTGGAGTTGAGCCATATCTATGTCGACAATGCGGCGATGCAACTCGTGCGCAACCCGCGGCAGTTCGATGTGATGCTCTGCAACAATATATTCGGTGACATTCTGAGCGATGAAGCCGCGATGTTGACCGGGTCTATCGGTATGTTGCCGTCGGCCAGTATCGGCGCGCAGGTCGGACTGTTCGAGCCGATTCATGGCAGCGCGCCTGATATTGCGGGGAAGAATGTGGCGAATCCCATTGCAACGATAGCTTCGGCGGCTATGATGTTGTCCTATGCCTTCAGGTTGGATAAGGAAGCCGCCGCCATCGAGGAGGCGATCGTGAAAGCCCTTGATTTTGGCTATCGGACGAAAGATATTCACAGCCCTGGTACTCGCCTTGTCAGTACGATGGAGATGGGTGAAGTTATCTTGCAATATCTGAACTAGCAAGACGTATGAGGCAGATGAGCACAGATCGTAACGCCGGATTGATCCGGACTGTTGCCGGCATTGGAGCTCCTGGCTGGTCCGGCGACGGAGCCGGGGCGCTTGCCGCTCGCTTGAATGAGCCGAAGAGTCTCACTGTCGATATAGAGGGTAACCTGTTCATCGCCGACTCGGAGAACCACGTCGTTCGGGAAATCGACATGAAGACCCATTGTATCAGGACGGTAGCTGGGTGCACCCAGGGAGTCGCATCTGAAGTGAATCGTGTTTCGCCTGCTGCGGTGGCCGAGGGAGCAGGGGATGACGATCCTTTTGCCGAAACCGGCGCGATTGATTCTCACGCCTTTACCCAGCAGACTGACTTAAGTGGGACCGTGCGGTATGTTGTGACTGGTACAATGCCGACAAAGCGCTTCAGTGGCGACGGTGGCCCTGCGAATCAAGCTCTGTTGAATTTCCCGACCGCGGTTGTGGTCGATCGGGCAGGGCACCTCTACATTGCGGATACGCTGAACCATCGGGTGCGGCGTGTGGAGTCCGGTACCGGACTGATCACAACCATTGCCGGCGTCGGCCAGCCTCGGTGCTTTGGTGACGGGGGATTGGCCGTAGAGGCTGGGTTGAACGAACCGGCTGCTTTAGCGGTGAGCGACAGGGGCGTCCTCTATATTGCCGACCAGAGTAACAACCGCGTGAGGGCGGTGGATTTGGCCACCGGAGTGATTTCTACGGTCGCAGGGACAGGAACGGCTGCGTACAATGGAGACGATATGGCCGCGGTGGAAACCGGTCTAGCCGGTCCAAGCGGATTGGCGCTTACGGCAGATGGCACTTTGTTCATTGCCGATAGTTTCAACGGAAGGATTCGCGCCGTCGATCCTGTCACCGGCTTCATACGAACTGTGGCCGGTGATGGTGGTGAGTATAAATATCAGGGTCCGGATGAGCCGCCCAGCCGCAGTCTCTCTCGGCCATCGGGGATTGCATTGGATGAAGAGGGGAATCTCTTCTTTACCGATTCGGACAATCATCTGGTGCGGCGATGGGATCGGATCACTGGAGGGATTGAACGTATTGCTGGCATTGGTGTGGCCAGCTACGGGGGTGATGAGAGCACGGCTTTCGACGCAAGCTTGAGTTACCCGTTTGGAATCGTGATGGGTCGTGCGGGGCATTTGCTCGTGGCCGATACGTTCAATCATCGCATTCGCGAGATCGCGCTGTAGGCAGGAACGAGGCTCATGTTGAAAAAGAAATCAGGGTATGTCGTGGCGGTCGTCGGTGCGACCGGGGCGGTCGGCACAGAAATGATCGAGGTGCTCCAGGAGCGGAAGTTTCCCGTCGCACGTCTGGTCCCGCTCGCATCGGCTCGTTCGGCCGGTGGTACGGTGACATTTGAGGGGAATGAGGTATCCATTGAAGCTTTGACGAAGGATTCGTTTGCCGGTGTAGACATCGCACTTTTTTCTGCTGGGGCGGATCTCAGTCGAGAGTTTGCTCCGATCGCAGTGAAGGCCGGTGCGGTGGTGATCGATAATAGTGCTGCCTGGAGGATGACGCCTGAAGTGCCGCTCGTGGTGCCTGAGGTGAACGCGCACGACATTCAACGGCACAAGGGGATCATCGCCAATCCGAATTGTTCTACGATTCAAATGGTCGTGGCGTTGAAACCCTTGCATGATGAGGCCAGGATCAAGCGGATTGTCGTCACGACCTTTCAATCGGTCTCCGGCACGGGGAAAGACGCCATGGATGAACTGATGACGGAATGCCAAGATCTGCTGAGCTTCAAGTCGGCGAATCCCAAGGTCTATCCCTATCAGATCGCCTTCAATTGCCTGCCTCATATCGACGATTTTCTCCCGTCAGGGTATACGAAGGAAGAGATGAAGATGGTCCATGAGACAAGAAAGATCATGGGCGACCAGTCGATTCATGTGACGGCGACAACCGTGCGGGTCCCGGTGTATGTCGGACATTCGGAAGCGGTCAACATTGAGACTGAGCGGAAATTATCGGCCAATGATGCCCGCGCCATTCTTTCCACCGCGCCCGGAGTGCTGCTCTATGATGATCCGGCACATAAGATCTATCCCATGCCGTTGGAGGTGGCCGGGAAGGATGAGGTCTATGTCGGTCGCGTTCGTGAAGATGAATCGATCGCCAACGGTCTCAATCTGTGGGTAGTGGCGGATAATTTGCGCAAAGGGGCCGCGCTCAATGCCGTGCAAATCGCAGAGCATTTAGCTCGAGACTGATGGCTGAGTGGGGAAATCTAGGCAAGGTCATCATTGGAGTCGGGCTATGTGTGGTGTTGGTCGGCCTGTTGTTGCTGATCGCAGACCGCGTTCCAGGAATTGGGAATCTCCTAGGCTGGTTCGGTAAGCTTCCCGGCGATATCTCCATTCGGCGAGATAACTTCAGTTTCTCATTTCCGCTCGCATCCAGCCTGCTCCTCAGTGTCATCCTAAGTCTGGTATTCTATTTACTATCATGGGTCTTTCGCCGGTGAAGCAGTCGAAGGGCGGAGTATACCGAGCCATCTTGGCCGGAGCATGCCTTCTTACCCTGTCATCGGAGGTGGAGGCAGCCGAGTCGCTTCGAGTCCTGCTGTCAGCCGACGTGCCGCGGATCGATGTTCGTGCAGACAGCTCTTTGTGGGTGAAGGATGCAAAAGGCCGTACTCAGACTCTGCGGGCGCCGGTTCAGGTTGTAGCCGCTGAAGCCGGGTTCTTGCTGAACGGCGTTCGCATGCAGACGGAGCAGCTGACTCTGCGCGGTGGAGAGCAAGGCCTCACGCTGACCTTTCCACGGCTCGCTCGGAAATCCAATGGGGCGGCGACGTCATCGGGCGACTCCGGCATGGAGATCGTGGTGAGCGGCGTTGTCCATCTTGTGCGAAAGGGCAAGGGGTTTTCGGTCCTCAATCGGGTGGATCTTGAAGAGTACGTGAAAGGGGTAGTTCCCGCCGAGGTCAGTTCGACCTGGCACCCGGAGATGTTGAAAGCGCAGGCGGTCGCCGCACGGACCTATGCGCTCTACCAGCAGATGTTGAGCGCTACGCGTGAGTACGACGTGGTGGCTACGGTGCAAGACCAGGTCTATCGCGGGAAGCAGGGGATTGATGCCGGGATTCTACGGGCGGTAGAAGAGACGCGAGGCTTGGTCATTACCTATCATGATGCGCCAATCTACGCAGCGTTCTCATCGACGGCCGCCGGGCTGACGGAAGATGCTATGAATGTGTGGTCGAAAGACTATCCCTATCTCAAGGGCGTGGAGTGTCCATTCGATCTTATGTCGCCCTATTATCAATGGAAGTCTTCCTTCAAGATCGACACCCTTGAACAGAACTTGCGGCAGCAGGGCTTCTCCGTGGGGACGATTACGACAATGACGCCCTTGTCGTTCAGCCGCGGGGGGCGAGTGGCAACGCTGCGCATTCTCCACTCTGGTGGAGAATTGGTGCTTCGCGGAGAAGAGTTGCGGAAAGCAGTCGGGTATACCATCATCCCCAGCACGCAGTTTGCCATCGAGTCGATTGGCCGGGATGTGGTGCTTTCCGGCTTCGGTGCGGGCCACGCTGTTGGTATGTGCCAGTGGGGCGCGAAAGAGCTGGCTGAGTTGGGCTATCCCTTCTCGACGATTCTCCAGTATTATTATCCGGGCACCGAACTGCAGCATATGACGTTGATTAAAGCTCCGATCCCGCCGTCTTCCTCATGAAGCTTTCAGAATTCGATTTCCCCTTCGATTCCTCGCTCATTGCCGCTCACCCAAGCCTCCCGCGCGATCACGCCAGGCTGCTTGTTCTGCAGCGTCTCGGCCGCTCGCTCGCCCACCGCCGCGTCGAAGAGTTGCCCAATCTTCTTCAGCCTGGCGACCTTCTCGTGGTCAACAATACGAAAGTGTTGGCCGCGCGCGTGGCTGGACGGAAGAGTTCTTCCGGCGCGGAAGTCGAGATTCTCTTTGTAAAGGATCTCGGTGATGCGATCTGGGAAGTGCTGATCAAGGGAACGTTTCGGCCGGGACAGATTATTGAGATGGGTGCAGAGGCTTCTGCTGTGGTGATCGAGCGTGGTGCGATACGAACGAGGGTTCGGGTTGAGAGTCCGATTCCGTTTTCCGAATGGCTGCGACAATATGGTCGAATGCCGCTTCCACCCTATTTGAAGCGGGCACCGACTGACCAGGATCGGGAATGGTACCAAACCCTGTTCGCGCTCCATGAGGGCGCGATTGCGGCGCCCACCGCCGGGCTCCATTTCACACCGGAACTGCTGGCGCGGCTGCGACAGAGCGGGATCGGTCTCACGGACGTCACGCTCCATGTCGGTGTCGGGACTTTCAAGCCGGTAACGGTCGATCAGATCGAAGACCATCAGATGGGCGCAGAATGGATCGAGGTCGGAGCGGAGACGGTGCGTGCCATCGAGCAGGTGCGAGCGGCAGGGGGACGAATTGTTTCTGTTGGGACCACGGTCGTACGCGCGCTCGAAACCGCGGCCCGTGCGGACGGTCAGATCCGACCCTATTGTGGAGAGACAGATATATTTATAACACCAGGGTTTTCTTTCAAGGTGGTCGATGCTCTTCTCACGAATTTTCACTTGCCACGTACTACATTGCTGATGCTGGTTTCCGCATTGGCGGGGACGGAGTTTCTTCGCCAGGCCTACGCAGACGCGGTGCGTGAGCGGTACCGGTTCTATAGCTATGGGGATGCGATGTTGATTCTCTGACAGAGTCAGAAAGTCGCCACGTCATCAAGTCTGAAAGTCACGGACGAAGATCGCCTAAGACTTGATGACTTTAGGACGTGACGACTTTTGACGAGGGTGCTAGAGCAACTCGCGGTTGATCTTAATGGGGATGGTTGTTTTGAGCGATTCAGTATAGGCCATCAGCGCGCGTTGCTGTTTTTGAAAGAGAACATCCTGCACCGCACGGTCTTTTGCCGCCTCGGCCTTTGCGGGATCTGATTCCGTTTGTCGTAGCGTGAAGGCTTGCGCCTCTGCAAGCTCGGCAGGGGTAAGGGCCACGGCGTCGCGGATGATCATCTTGGCTTTGTTGCTCAGCACTTCTTTTGTTTCCATTGCTTCGAATATTGCGGGGGTCAGATGATTAGCTGCCAGGAGCTGTTGGTAGACCTGCGGATCAAATGTGCCGTTCTTTTGAAAGTCAGGGATTTGCATGATGGCTTCCCGTAGTTCATCGTTAGATACGGTGATGCCCATGTTCTTTGCCGCAATGAGCCAGGTCCGATTGTCGACCAGTTGATCCACCACTAATTGCTTGATCGTTTCGTCTTTGAACTCTCCAGGGACCTTATCCTTATAGAAGCGATAGGTATTCTCATAGGCGCGTCGAAACTCATCGCGGGATACGGTAAGATCTCCGACTGAGGCGACGCCGGCGCCGGCGCCAGGCTGCTCACCGAATCCCCACCAGCCCATGGTGATGACAAAGGCGAGGGCGATGACCCCCATAATGGACTTGAGGAGCCAGGGGTAGCTATGAGACGCTTCGCGCATCGATTTCAACATGACAATCCTTCGGGTAATTCGTATGGAAGGATTCTACTCAGGGATCTGTGGAAAGGCAAGAGACGACCTTTCTTTTACGCTGTGATCTCACGATCATAGTTCAACCTCTACTCGTGAAGACGGGAATTATCATCCGCAATATTCGATTTGCCGGATAATGTTCTTTGTTTGTGCTGGGTAGTTTGATTTGCTATACTTTGCTACTAATCGTGAGGAGACCCTTTCGTGGTGGAGGTCAGTGGGGTTCATTCAATCGGTGGCGGGATCTACCCCAAGGCGCAGGTTCTGAACCGTGGTATCGCCAAGCTGATTGATCTATTAATCGTCGCAGCTGCCGGGCAAATAATTGTGCCAGTAGGTTTTCTTGGAGGATTGGCGTATATACTCATCGCTGATGGTTTCGCCGGTGGGCGCAGTATCGGTAAGCGGTTGATCGGCCTTCAGACGGTGCTTCCTGATCGGCGTGAGGCTGTAGGGTTTCGGGAGTCCATCATCCGCAATTTGCCTTTCGCAGTCGCACAGTTAGCTTTCGCCATTCCGTATGTAGGATGGCTTGTAGCGGCAGCAATTATAGCGTTCGAAGCAGTATTGATTCTCGGGAATGAGCAGGGGAGACGCCTTGGCGACGAAGTGGCCGGTACCCAGGTATTGGATGCAGGGCGACTGGCATTGCCTGACTGAGTATGCGGTCAGGGTCTGAGGGGAAGGGAGCGCAATCGTGGGCTTTGGCAGCGATATCTTCGGATGGTTCTCAAACGATCTGGCCATTGATCTAGGGACGGCGTCGACGCTCGTGTATGTCCATGGGAAAGGGATCGTGCTCAATGAGCCCTCGGTCGTAGCAGTTGAGAAAAAGACCGAACGAGTGCTCGCGGTCGGCACAGAAGCGAAGCGAATGTTGGGGCGCACGCCGGGCAACATCATTGCGGTGAGGCCGATGAAAGAAGGCGTGATCGCCGACTTCGAAATGGCAGAGCAGATGTTGAAGCGGTTCATTCAGAAAGCGCACAACCGCAGTGCGTTCGTGCGTCCGCGCATCATCATCGGTGTGCCGTCGCGTATTACGCAGGTGGAGCAGCGGGCAGTGCGAGACTCGGCCGAATTAGCCGGCGCACGTGAAGTGTATCTGATCGAAGAGCCGGTGGCTGCAGCCATCGGCGCAGGTCTTCCGATCACCGAACCCTCCGGCAATATGGTGGTCGATATCGGCGGCGGCACGACCGATATCGCGGTCATTTCGCTCGGCGGTATCGTCTATAGCGAGTCCGTCAAGGTCGCGGGCGATCGCATGGACGATGCGATCATGAACTACATTAAGAAGAAGTATAACCTCCTCATCGGTGAACATATGGCGGAGCGGATCAAGTTTGAAATTGGATCCGCCTATCCCTTTGAAGAACGCAAAACCATGATGATCAAGGGGCGCGACTTGATTTCCGGCATTCCTCGTACGCTGGTGGTGGATGACGCGGAAGTCCGGGAAGCGCTGCAGGAACCGATCGGCACAATCGTCAACGCGATTAAAGTGGCACTGGAGAATACCCCGCCCGAGTTGGCGGGCGACATTATCGATCGTGGCGTCGTACTCACGGGTGGGGGATCTTTGCTCAAGGGCATGGATACGCGCTTTCGGGAAGAGACGAATTTGCCGATCATCACCGTGGATGACCCTCTGACCTCTGTAGTCTTGGGGGTCGGGAAAATCCTCGATGAGTTGGATCTGCTCGCCAAAGTGTCGGTGATGTCCCAGGCCAATACCTACCGATAAGGTTCCATCCCTAACTCCTTTATGTGGATGGCTCATTCTCGCTCTCCCTACAGTGCCCGACGTATTGCGCTTGCCTGCTTTGCCCTTCTGCTGGTGGCTCTTTTTCTGCTTCCCAATCAAATCCAAGGACTCTTGCAGTATCTAGACGGGCCAGTTGGACATGTCGTAGGAGTTCCGCTTGAAGCCGTTGCATCCATCGATGCAAGCATTGCCAATCGCTGGGAACGATATGTGGCGTTGCAAGGGGTCCAGGAAGAGAACCAACAACTACGAAAAGAAATTGAATGGTTGCGGGGGCAACATAGCCAGTTGCGTGAGTTCTCCGCCGCGACAGAACGCTTGACGGCCTTGCTGCAATTTAAGGAGCAGGCGCTCCCTACGATGGTAGCCGCTCAGGTCATCGGTCGTGATGCCACGAACCGGTATCGTGCCATCATTCTCAATAAGGGCGAGAGTGACGGGATCAAGCCGGACATGGGGGTGGTCACGCCTGCGGGTGTCGTCGGGCGTGTTGTGAAAACGACAGGGGCGTCCTCGGTGGTGCTCCTGGTGACTGACCCGAGCAATTCCATCCCCGGCCTCATTCAGCGGACGAGAGACGAAGGCATTGTGGAAGGGACCCAACAAGGGATGGCACGGTTAAAGTATATTCCGTTGTTGTCGACGCTCCGAGACGGTGATCGGGTCGTGACCTCGGGTCTTGTCGGAGGTTTTCCGCGAGGGCTCGTGATCGGCACGATCACGAACATCGATAAACAGGAAGGCGCCCTCTTCCAGTCTGCCGAACTCATGCCGGAGGTCGATGTCGGTCGCGTAGAGGAAGTGCTGGTGATTCAGATGTCATATGGGCAGTCCACGAAGGCTGGGGCGGAAGCGGATGTGATCGGGAAGCCATCACCATG
This sequence comes from uncultured Nitrospira sp., assembly GCA_964530675.1. Classification (GTDB taxonomy): domain Bacteria; phylum Nitrospirota; class Nitrospiria; order Nitrospirales; family Nitrospiraceae; genus Palsa-1315. The sequence goes on from CAZGYZ010000031.1 coordinate 10,497, forward strand.
AAATTCCTTTTCTATCTGATTCTTGTGCTATTGCTCGTCCCCCTGCAGACGACGTTGCTGCCACATCTCAGTGTGTGGAGCATCAAGCCGGACTTGGGGCTTGTGGCTGCCGCGCTTGTCGGGATTTTTGCCGGTGAACTGGAAGGCCTTCTCGTGGGGCTCGCGATCGGATGGGTCCTGAATCTTTTTTCCGCCGGCGAACTTTGGCTCAGTCTCTTGACGAACGGGGGCGTTGGGATCTTAGCAGGATTTCTGGGCCGGCAGCTGACGCTGGTGACGTCGATTTCATTGGGTGCGGGGCTGTTATTGGTGTCTTTAGCGAGCGGGCTGTTTGCCGCGGTGAGCTTCGCGCACCTCGACATGTCTCAGATGTGGTGGATGGTTGAGTCGATCGCCCTTCCTCAGGCCTGTTTCGATGGGGTGGTCGGAGCGGGGCTCTATTGGCTTCTCTCCCAATGGTTTCATGTCACCCGTCTAAGGACCGAGTAGCCGGTCTGTGATAGGCGTGACGGAATATTGATTGTGACGCATGGCAACAGCTGGTCTACACGATTCTGAACTTGGGGAGCTCCAACGCCGGCTGATTATTCTCCGCGTTGGTCTGTTACTTGTTGTGGCGTTACTGGGGCTGCAGCTCTGGAATTTGCAAATTCGTGAAGGCCCCTACTACCGCGATCTTTCGGCGAACAATCGGACGCGTTCTGTCATCATGGAGCCGGCTCGAGGGCTCATCTACGATCGCAACGGGGTGTTGCTGGCGAATAATGTCCCCAGCTTCACCCTCTATGTTTCGCTTGAAGACGTCAAAGATCGGGAGCTGCTCATCGGTCAGCTCAGCAACCTCCTAGGGCTAGATGAAGCGCTTGTGCGGAAGAAGCTTACGGCTCGCGGCAGTAAACAACTGCCGCGCAAGGTGAAGGATCGCTTAACCCTTCGAGAAGCGACGTTGATTGAGTCCCACCGCCTGGACTTGCCCGGGGTGATGGTGCAAGTCGAATCGCAGCGGAACTATCCTGGTGGAGTGACGGCTTCACATATACTGGGTTATGTCGGAGAAGTGTCCCCCGAACAGTTAGAGAAACCTGAGTTTGCCGATCTGCACCAGGGCAGTATTGTGGGGCAATATGGCGTGGAGAAGTTTTTCGATCGGCTCGTGCGCGGTCAGGCCGGGCAGAAAAGCATAGAAGTCGATGCGATCGGTCACGAGAAACAAACCGTGATTGTGGAGCAGCCGCATGCCGGGGACGATTTGTATCTCACGATCGATTCGCGGTTGCAAAAAGTGGCCGAAAATCTATTGGGGGAGGAAACAGGCGCGATCGTCGCCCTCGATCCGAGGACAGGCGATGTACTGGCTATGGCCAGCCGTCCTGGATTCGATCCAAATATTCTCTCGCGAGAGCTCACACCGAAACAGTGGGCCGAGATCGTGCAAGATGAGGGGCGCCCATTGAACAATCGAGCGTCGCAAGGACAGTACCCGCCCGGTTCGGTCTTCAAAGTAATGATGGCTGCCGCAGCGTTGGAAAGTAAGACTGTGACGCCCTCGACAACCATCTATTGCAATGGCGGGTATCAGTTCGGTCGCCGCCTGTATCATGACTGGAAAGCCGGCGGACACGGCTCGGTAGATCTTCGGCACGCGCTTGTGCAGTCGTGCGACGTCTACTTCTACACCGTTGGGCAACGGATGGGGATCGAAACGATAGCTTCCTTTGCCCATCAGTTTGGATTGGGAGAGGAGACGGGGATTGAGCTGCCATCTGAGCGAATTGGGATCATACCTTCCGAGGCTTGGAAACGGAAGGCTAAGAATGAGGCCTGGCTGCCGGGCGAAACGATTTCGGCGTCAATCGGGCAAGGCTATGTGAATGTGACTCCGCTGCAGATGGCAAGCTTAATCGGCACCGTCGCAAACGACGGCGTCATGTTCCGTCCGCGATTGGTCCAGTCAGTGATGGATCGAGCGACCGGAGAGCTACAACAACGAACGGCGGTTCCCAAGCGTACATTAAAGCTGCGGCCAGAGATCCTGCCGTTGATTAAAGAGGCGTTGGCAGGGGTGGTACAAGAGGGGACGGCTACGAGGGCGAAGTCAGCGCTGGTGACGATCGCCGGGAAGACCGGCACGGCCCAGATGACGGCATTGCGCACTGGTCCGGAGAAGGATATCCCGAAGAAATTTCGCGATCATGCCTGGTTTGTCGCATTCGCTCCGGTTGATGCCCCCACCATCGCCGTTGCGGTGTTGGGTGAACATATGGGCCACGGGGGCTCTGCTTCGGCGCCTCTCGCCAAAGAGTTGATCGAAACCTATGTGAAGTTGAATCTCCCTACTCCTTCCGGTGTGAAAGATGATGCTGTGGCGCAGGTAGGGGAAGGCAGAGGACAGGGAACGAGATGATCGATCGGGTGTTCATGAGTCGGGGCTTCGACAATTTTGATTTCCGTTTTATCGGACTGATTCTTGCCATTCTGGGGATCGGCGTTCTGTCGATTTATAGCGTGACGCATGACCAGGGGGTGGCGTTCCCGTTTTATGCCAAACAGATGGTGTGGATTGCGCTCGGCACGGTCGCATTTCTCGTCATGTGGCTCTCGGACTATCATCGTATCGCGCGGTTAGCGTATCCTGCCTATGCAATTATCTTAATTTTACTAGCTGTCGTGTTGTTTGAGGGGAGGAGCAGCCGAGGGGCGCAACGATGGATTCCGATGGGACCATTTGCGTTCCAGCCATCGGAATTCGCAAAGCTGATCCTCATTCTGACCTTGGCGCACTACTATTCGCAGGCGCCGCGGGTAGGCTGGCTCCAACGAGTGGTGCTTCCTGGGCTTTTGGTGCTGCCAGGGCTACTCCTGATCCTGAAGCAGCCTGATCTCGGGAGCGGGTTGAGTTTCTTGGCGGTCTATGCCGCGATGTTGCTGATGGTGGGCATGCGATCGAAGGCGGTGGGTGTCATTCTCCTGTTTTCGTTAATGCTGTTTCCCTTCGCTTGGGAGATGATGTGGGGGTCATTGCATGATTATCAGCGGCAGCGCATTATGACGTTTGTCGATCCGGTCTACGATCCTGGAGGTAAGGGATATCATGCGCTCCAATCGCGGATTGCCATCGGAGCGGGAGAGTTGACAGGGAAAGGTCTTTACGGAGGGACGCAAAGCCAATTGAAGTTTTTGCCCGAGGGGCATACCGACTTTGTCTTTTCGGTGTTTGCAGAGGAATGGGGATTTCTTGGAGTGTTGGTCCTCTTGCTGTTGTTTGTCGGGTTGATCTGGCTGTCGTTAGAAATTGTTGCGCGTGCGAAGGACCAGCTCGGAGCGTTGCTTGCGGTCGGCATTCTTTGCATGTTGAGTTTTTGTGTCGTGATCAATATCGGCATGACGGCGGGCATGTTCCCCATCGTGGGAATTCC
>CAZGYZ010000032.1:0-13668 GCA_964530675.1 uncultured Nitrospira sp.
TCGCGCCGCCGCCGACATCCAGAAAATTCGCCGGCTCGCTGCCGGCCAGCTTGATGACATCCATCGTCGCCATGGCGAGGCCCGCGCCGTTCACCATGCAGCCGATGTTCCCATCGAGCTTGATGTAGTTCAGATTGTTTTCTCCCGCTTCGATCTCGAGCGGATCTTCTTCGTTGAGATCGCGCATCTGCTGCACATCGGCATGCCGGAACAGCGCGTTATCGTCGAACGAGACCTTGCCGTCCAGTGCGATGAGTTTCTTGTCGCTGGTGATGACCAGAGGATTGATCTCGACCATCGCCGCATTCTTCTCCATAAACAGGCGATAGAGGTTCCCAAGCATCTGGATGAAGGGAGTCACGACCGCCGGCTCCATGGCAGGAAGTCCGAGCGCGAAGGCGACGTTTCGGCCGTTATATGATTGAAATCCGACAGCCGGGTCGATTGCCTCCCGGATGATCTTCTCCGGCTTGTGGGCGGCAACTTCTTCAATCTCCATCCCGCCTTCGGTGCTCGCGATAAACACGGGCCATCCGGTATCCCGATCGACGAGGAGGCTCACATACAATTCCTTGGCAATCGCGGCCCCTTCCTCGATCAGCAATCGCCGCACTTCCCGCCCTTTGGGGCCGGTCTGGTGGGTGACAAGGGTCTTGCCGATTAGTTCCCTGACCAGACCGGGAACAGCCGCCTTGTCCTTCGTAATCTTGACGCCACCGGCCTTGCCCCGGCCTCCTGCGTGAATCTGCGCCTTGACGACGAACACGGGGGTATTCAGTTCTGCGGCCCATGCCGCTCCCGCCTCGGGCGAGGTAATCTCTCTCCCTCGCGGAACCGGAACTCCAAATTGCCCGAACAACTGCTTCGCCTGAAACTCATGAACGTTCATCTACATCCTCTCAGGTTAAGGTTTAGGCTAAGGTTAAGGGGAAGAGTCCGTTGAGTTATGCTCAACCTTGACCTGAACCTCAGCCTATTCTTTCCTTGTGTACGCCGGCAGGATCATAGGTGACACGATCCCGTTCGAACTGCCGTGTTTCTTGGCCTCGGCGCGGAATCCCTTCAGATGCCCGACCGTCAACTTCCCTTGCGGCATGGCGGCGGCACGAGCCGCAGCCGTCAGCCCGGATCGCTTTCCAAAGACCATCAGGTCGAGAAGGGAATTCCCCATCAATCGGTTTCGTCCGTGCAATCCGCCGGACGCTTCGCCCGCGACGAAGAGATTGTGCACATTGGTTTCTGAATTGGTATCAATCTTCACTCCGCCGTTCTGGTAATGCAACGTCGGGTAGATCAACACCGGATCTTTGCTGATATCGATGCCGAATCGGTCGAACTGCAGCATCATCGCGGGGAAATGCTTTTCCAGCGTGCCGGGACCATGTTCGGCATCGAGCAGCGGGGTATCAAGCCAGACGCCGACGCGCCCGGACATCGTGCGGATACCGCGCCCCTCTTCACACTCCCGAATAATTGAGGAGGACACAACGTCGCGGGTATCCAATTCGTTGACGAACCTCTCACCCTTCGCATTGACCAAATGACCGCCTTCGGATCTGATACCCTCCGTCACCAGCGCCCCGATAAGCTGTTCCGGATAGACCGCGCCGGAAGGGTGATACTGGAACGTGTCGATCTGCGTAAGCTTGGCGCCCAGTCGATAGGCCAGGCAGAGCCCATCGCCGGTCGCACCATAGTGATTGCTGGTCGGGAATCCCTGAATGTGGAGCCGTCCTATCCCGCCGGTCGCCAGGATGACGGACTTGGCTGCGACAACGACGTTGCGATGGTTGTCGAGATCTTTGAAGATGGCGCCGGTGCAGTTTCCCTTCTCATCACTCGTCAGCTCGACCGCAGCGCAGAACTCGAGTAACTGAATGTTCTGATTCAATACCTCGTCCTTGAGCACACGCATGATTTCAAGGCCTGTATAGTCTGAACAGGTCAGGAGGCGAGGTTTCGAACTGCCGCCGCCTTTCTTCACATGGAGATTGCCGTCCCCATCACGATCGAACAGGACTCCCAGGCTCAACAGCCACTTTGCAATCGAGGGGCCCTCTTCAACCATCACCTTGAGCAGTTGATGGTCGTTCTGCATGTGGCCGCCCTTCAGCGTATCCACAAAATGCGTAACAGGCGAGTCCCCCGGCGCAACCGAAATCTGCATGCCCCCTTGAGCCATCACGCTGTTGGAGTCGCCGAGACGGAGCTTCGTCGCCAGAATAACCTTGGCGCCGGACGTATGGGCATGGAGCGCCGCAGCACAGCCGGCCCCTCCACCACCCACCACCAGAACATCGGTCGTGTAATCAGCCGTCAGATCGAACTCGTCTGCAATGGAACTGTCGCCCTCCAGTAGTGATGCCAGTTCAACGACCGTCTTATCCCCACCGTTGGGGCCGAAACGGATCGGCCGATAGGCCCGCTCACGATAATCCGGATGATATTTGTGGATCAGTTGGTCGCGATCAGCCGGAGAGAACTTGGCAAGGGTCTGCTTGCGGCGAGCATCTCGAGTTCCGTGCACAATTTGTTGAAGAGCGTGGACATCCATAGCTTCAATTCGTCAATCGTCATTCGTCAAAGGTCAATCGTGGGAGCCTGTGATGATTTCCCCACCATTGACGGTTAACCATTGACCAATGACGCCTCACTTTACGGTTGCGCAGTGATCGGCCAGTTCTTTTTCACTCATCTTGAGGATCTTGGCCCACTCATCGTCGAAAAGACCGTCCTGAATCTCTTTGATACGCGCATCCAGACCTAAGGGTTTCTCGGTGAAATGAGCCCCCTGCGCCCGGCTCACATACAAAGCCACAAGGTTGGGAGCGATGTCAGCAATGCAGACCGGCGTGCACATCCCGCACATCACACAATCCATGAACATTTCCGAAACGCTCTTGAAGTCGCCGAACACGGCCTTCCAGACTCCCTCCCGCACATCGATCTTCTGCGGGCAGGCTTCGGTGCAGGCATTGCAATTCCTGCAGAGCGGGGCTTCGGGATAGAGATTGAAGAGGTCCTGCTTCGGATCTTTGAGCGTCTGAATATCGTAGGTGGCCTTCCGGGCCGGGAACGGCGGCATCATCGTGATCGACATGCCGTCTTGCACCGCCATTTGGCATGCCAGACAGGTCCTCACTTTCGGATCATCCTTTGTCCGATAGTAGGCAGCGCAGGCGCCGCAGAACCCGCCAAGACAGCCGGCCCCGCGGATGACTTCCTGGCCCGAGTACCACAGAGCCTTAATGATCGTGATCCCCTCCGGCACTTCATACTTCTTGCCGGCAATCTCGACAGTGACCATCTTATGCCGAATGACTTCCGGCTGATCGATGACGTTGCTATCTTCTTGTGCCATTGTTCCTCGAATCGGTGAGGGGTGAAGGGTAAGGGGTCAGTGGCCAGAGCTAGCTAATCTCCCCTCACCCCTTACTCCTTACCCCTTACTCCTTACCGTATACTAAGCGATCGCATCCACGATTGCATTCAAGGTCGCGCTGGGACGCATCGCTTTTGATGCCTTGGCATCATCAGGATGATAGTACCCGCCGACATCGACCGGCTTGCCCTGGGCAGCGAGTAATTCGCCCGAGATCTTGGCTTCATTATCCGCCAGATCCTTGGCAATCTTGACAAATCGTGCTGCCAGGCCCTTGTCCTGCGTCTGCTGGGCCAAGGCCTGCGCCCAGTACAGGGCCAGATAGAAATGGCTCCCGCGATTATCGATCTCGCCAACTTTACGGGCCGGCGACTTATTGCTTTCCAGGAACTTCGCATTGGCCTGATCGAGCGCGTCGGCCAAATTTTTTGCTGCTTGGTTGTTCGCAACCTTGGCGAGATGTTCCAATGAAGCAGCGAGGGCCAGGAATTCTCCCAGCGAATCCCACCGCAAATACCCTTCCTCCTGGAACTGTTGCACATGCTTGGGGGCCGAACCACCTGCGCCGGTTTCGAAGAGGCCGCCGCCGTTCAGTAAGGGAACGATCGAGAGCATCTTGGCACTCGTCCCGATTTCGAGAATCGGGAACAGGTCCGTGAGATAGTCGCGCAACACGTTCCCCGTCACAGAAATCGTATCCTTCCCCTCTTTAATCCGTTCCAACGACATCTTGGTCGCTTCTGCCGGAGTCATAGTCCTGATGTCGAGGCCCTTGGTATCGTAGTCTTTCAAGTAACGTTCAACCTTCGTGATCAATTGCGCATCGTGCGCCCTTGTCTTATCCAACCAAAAAATCGCCGGAGCTCCGGTAGCTTTCGCTCGGTTCACCGCCAACTTGACCCAGTCCCTAATCGGCGCGTCCTTCACCTGACACATGCGCCAGATATCGCCTTCTTCCACTTGATGTTCCAGCAAGGTCTTTCCTGAGGCATCCACCACGCGGATCGTGCCATTACCAGGCGCCTTGAAGGTCTTGTCGTGCGAGCCATATTCTTCCGCCGCCTGCGCCATGAGACCGACGTTGGGTACGCTGCCCATCGTCGTCGGATCGAATGCGCCATGCTTTTTACAGAATTCGACGACCTCGTGATAGACCGGCGCGTAGCTGGCGTCCGGAATCACACACTTCGCGTCCTGCGCCTTGCCGTCAGGGCCCCACATCTTTCCCGAGTCCCGAATGACCGGGGGCATGGAGGCATCGATGATGATGTCGCTGGGCACATGCAGGTTGGTGATCCCCTTGTCGGAATTTACCATCGCCATCGGAGGCCGTTTCTTGTAGACCTCTTGGATGTCGGCTTCGATCGCCTTGCGTTGATCATCCGGCAAGGCTTTGATCTTGGCATACAAATCACCGATGCCGTTGTCAGGATCCACTCCCAGCTTCTTGAGCGTCTCGCCATGCTTCTCAAACACGTCCTTGTAATAGACCGTCACGGCATGACCGAAGATCTTGGGGTCCGAGATCTTCATCATGGTGGCTTTGAGATGGATCGAAAATAGGACACCCTGTTTTTTCGCGTCTTCGATCTGCTCCTCAAGGAACTGGCGCAGAGCCCGTTTGCTCATGAACGTGGCATCAATGACTTCCCCGGCCTGCAGCGCCACTTTCGGCTTGAGCAGGGTCGTCTTGCCGTCCTGGCCGACGAACTCGATCCGGGCGTCGGTCGCCGCAGTCGTCGTCATAGACTTTTCGTTGGAAAAGAAATCTCCGCCCTTCATATGGCTGACATGCGTCTTAGAGTCCGGACTCCAGGCTCCCATCTTATGAGGATGCTTTCTAGTATGGGCCTTTACGGAGAGCGGCGCACGGCGATCGGAGTTGCCTTCGCGCAGCACCGGATTGACGGCACTCCCTTTGACTTTGTCGTAGCGGGCCTTGATGTCCTTCTCTTTATCGTCTTTCGGATTTTCCGGATACTCCGGAAGCTTATAGCCCTGGCTCTGCAACTCTTTGACGGCCCCTTGGATCTGGGGAAGTGAGGCACTGATGTTTGGAAGCTTGATGATATTCGCCTCCGGTGTCTTGGCCAGCTCGCCCAATTCAGACAAGGCATCCGCCTGCTTCTGCTGCGGCGTCAGATAATCGGGGAATACCGCGAGGATGCGTCCGGCCAATGAGATATCGCGCAATTCAACAACTACGCCAGCCGCCTTGCTGAAGGCATTGATGATCGGCAGAAACGAATAGGTCGCCAACATGGGCGCTTCATCGGTCTTCGTATAGATAATTTTGTCCGCTTTGGTGGTCATGATCATTCCTCTTTTAGCTCGTTGTTAATTCAGCGCATTGAGCGCCGAACCAGCCTTGAACCACGCAATCTGCTGATCGGTGATGCTGTGGTTCGCCTGAATGGTGAGTGATTTACCATCCGCCTTATGGATGGTCACTTGCACCGGTTTACCAGGAGCCAGACTGTTTAGCCCTGTGACGCTGATGCGATCCTGTTGCTCAATCTTCTCGTAATCCTTCGGGTCAGCAAAGGTCAACGCCAAGATCCCCTGCTTCTTCAAATTGGTCTCGTGAATGCGGGCAAAACTCTTCGTGATGACGACGAGCACATTGAGGAACCGCGGCGACATGGCCGCATGCTCGCGACTGCTGCCTTCCCCGTAATTCTCGTCGCCAACCACGATCGAACCGATGCCTTTCGCTTTGTACCGGCGGGCGATCTGGGCCATAGTGAGTCCCGCTTCGCCCGTCAACACGTCCGTGCCCTTGCCTGGCTCGGAGAAAAATGCATTGTTGGCACCCAGGAACATATTGTCGCTGATCCTGTCCAGGTGGCCACGGAACTTGAGCCAGGGACCGGCTGGAGAAATATGATCGGTTGTCGTCTTGCCCTTGGTCTTGATCAAGAGCGGAAGTTTTTCGAAATCCTTGCCGTCCCAGCGCGGGAAGGGCTGCAACAACTGCAGCCGCTCACTGGTCGGTGGAACTTCGACGGTCAACCCTTCGCCGCTGGCGGCCGGCGCAACAAACCCTTCCTCACCCTTCGCGAACCCCTTAGCCGGAAGCTCTTCACCCACCGGCGGCAGAAACTTAAACTCCTTCCCATCCGCTCCCTTGAGCGTCTGATTCACTGGATCGAAGCCAAGATCGCCCGTGATCGCATAAGCCGTCACGACTTCCGGGCTCGCGAGGAACGACAGGGTTTCGTTGATACCGTCATTGCGGCCAGGAAAATTGCGATTGAAGGAACTGACGATCGAATCTGCTTTTCCCTTCACGCCATCGGCCCGCTTCCACTGTCCGATGCAGGGGCCACAGGAGTTGGACAGCACCGTGCCGCCCAACTGCTCAAATGTCTCCAAGAACCCGTCGCGCTTCATCGTGTTGTAAATGCGCTCGGAGCCAGGCGACACGAGGAACGAGGCTTTCGCTTTGAGCCCGGCCTTCAACCCTTGCCGAGCGATATGGGCCGAACGGCTAATGTCTTCATAGGATGAATTGGTGCAGCTGCCGATGAGCGCTGCCTTGAGCTGGACTGGATAACCCTTCTCCTTGGCTTCCGCCGCCATCTTAGAAATCGGCCTGGCAAGATCCGGCGTATGGGGCCCGACGACGTGGGGTTCGAGCGTCGACAAATCGACCTCGACAATCTGGTCGTAGTACTTCTCCGGCGACTGAGCGACTTCAGGATCGGCTACCAGCAACGATTTGTTGGCAATCGCCAAGTTGGCCAAATCTGCCCGATCCGTGATGTTCAGATAGGCGACCATCTTCTGGTCGAAGGGGAACACCGACGTCGTGGCGCCCAGTTCCGCGCCCATGTTGCAGATCGTCCCCTTCCCGGTCGCGCTGATAGTTTCCGCGCCGGGACCGAAGTATTCGACAATTTTGTTCGTCCCGCCCTTCACCGTGAGCAAGCCGCAGAGGTACAGGATCACGTCCTTCGGCGAGGCCCAGCCGCTCAACTTTCCAGTCAGGCGGATACCAATCAGATTCGGATGGAGGACTTCCCATGGCAGGCCTGCCATCACTTCGCCTGCATCTGCGCCACCGACGCCGATGGCCAGCCCGCCGAGCCCACCGCCGTTCGGCGTATGTGAGTCGGTGCCGATGATCAAACTGCCGGGAAACGCATAGTTCTCCAGCACGACTTGGTGAATGATCCCGGCGCCGGGTTTCCAGAAACCAATGCCGTACTTCTTCGCCGCCGAGGCGAGAAAATTATAGACTTCTGCGTTCTCATCCACCGCGCGGAGCAAGTCCTTCTCGGAACCCATCTCGGCGCGAATCAAGTGGTCACAATGAATGGTGCTCGGCACGGCCGCTTGCTTCTTGTTGGCCTGCATGAACTGCAAAATGGCCATCTGGGCCGTCGCATCCTGCATGGCTACGCGATCAGGCCGCAGGGCCAGCATCGCCTTGCCTCGCTCCCACGTCTGGCTGTCGAAATTGTCCGCGTGTGAAACCAGCACCTTCTCCGACAGGGTCAGACCACGACCAAACTTCTTCCTGGCCTTCGCGAGCACATCCGGCATCTTCGTATAGAGATTTCTGGCTAGATCCATCGACATGGTGACCTCAATTCAAAATTAACAATTTAAAATTAAAAATTGTTGTTACTTCAACGGCGGGACTTCCCGCCTTTTCGGCGCCGCATAATTCACCAGATAGTCGAACAGCCGGATCAAGCGGCTATCCTGCCGTTTCTGATCCACCCAATGCCCGATCAACCCGATCGTGCGTGACAGAATGAAGAAGCCGTTCAAACTGTCGACCGGGAATCCGATATCGACGAGCACTGCCGCCATCGTTCCATCAACGTTCAGAATCAGATTGTCTTTCTTGACCGCAGTCACCTGCTCCACTTGCAAGGCAAAATCGAGACAGGGCGTCTTGGCGTTCAAGCTCTTGACGTATCCGACCAGCTCTTTCACCCGCTTGTCAGGATTGCGCAGGCTCTTCACGCGATGGCCGATGCCGGGTACCGGGCCGACGTTTTTCTTCATATACACGAGGAAGTCGTCCACGGACATCTTGTTATCGACGGCATACTTGAACCAGCGTCCGGCATCCGTCACCGCTCCGCCGAATCGAGGGCCGATCATGATCATGCCTGCTGCCACCGACTGGGACAGACCAATACCGGCGCAGGCCGCGAGAATCGTCGCGTAGGCGCCGCTCACGCAGGGACCGTGGTCTGCGGACAACATCATAATGCGCTTGATAATTTCGGCTTCCTGTTTGGAGATCAGTCGTTTATCCCACAGTAGGCCGATGACGTGGGGGATTTCGTAACCCTTGTTGATGAGTTCGGAAGCAGGATAGCCGTCGTAGCAGGGTTCTTCACCGCGATCATCGCTGATCGTGGTGCGGATCAACGGAGCGACCATGACTTCGTCGGCCTTCATCGCCTCTTCGATCGTCTTCGGCAGCTTCGGCAGTACGAGCGGCTCAACCGGCTCCTTCACCTGGCCGGACTTCAACAGTTCCTGATAGGCTTCTTTGATCGCGGGGCCCAGGGCGCCGAATGTCGCCGGTACGATGGCGCCGGACTTCTTGAGGGCATCGGACTTGGCACGGGCCGACCCTTCGCCCTTCAAACCTTCCTTCGCGCCCGCATGCCCGAACTTCATACCCTTCGGCAAACTTTCCTGGCAGAAGCCGGAAACAACGGCCATCAACTTCACACGGCGCTTCTTCGCTCCATACCACTCAGCTGCCCGTTCCTCGAGATCGCCGCCCATCTCGCCGACGATGACGACCGCCTTGGTTTGCGGATCGTTTTCGAACATTTCGAGATAGCTGACGTAGTCGGTGCCCGGATAGGCATCGCCGCCGATCCCGATGGCCGTGGTGATACCGTCGGCAAACTGCGAACAGATCCAGATAATTTCGTTGGAGAGGCCACCCGACTTGGTGATGACCCCGAATGAGCCTTCGCGGTAGAGCTTCGACAGCACCAAGTTGTCGAATGCGCCGCCAATGACACCCAAGCGGCAGGAGCCGGCTGAAACGATCCCGATCGACGAGGGGCCGTTGAAGACCTTCCCGAGCTTGGTCGCATGATGACCCAGGATCTTGGCATCCTTTTCCGGCACACCCTCGGTGATCATGGAGACCACCTTGATGTGCGAGTCGTCCAAGGCTTCCATCCCGCCCTTCATGGCCCGATCCGCACCGATATAGACAAGACTGGTGTTGATCTGGGGGTGATTCTTGGTCGCATCTGCAACGCTCTTATAGATGGGAACGGCCACTAAGCCGCTGCCATAGGGAATTTCGTGCGTCTTGCCTGCGTCAGGAGGATAGACGAAGGCTAGGACATTCAACGAGCGCTTGATCAGGTAGCAGAACTCGGCCATCCGACGCGCGGCGTTCACACCTGCGACGCCCCCCTGAATGACTACATAGGTATCTTTGTTTGCCAGGATGCTCATCGGGATCTCCCCTTTTCAAAACGAGGTACTTGAAAAGATGGACTCAGAATGGAAGCGACTCCCCCATTCATCATTCAACTTTCATCATTGATCACTTATTTTGAAGCGCCTTGTCGACGATATCGGTCAGCGGCGTGTTGCGGTCGAAGACGTTGATGTCAAACCCTTCGTCCTTGAGCGCGCGCATCGCATCGAGCCCTTCCTTCTCACGCGGGCCACCGCGGCGCACCCAAATTTTCACGTTCTTGAGCTTGCCCTCGGACTTCGCCTTGCGAAATCCATTGATGATGCCGCCGAATGTCTTCTTCACGTCGGTGAAATTGGCAATCGCCCCGCCGACAATGATGTTCTTGATCCCGGGCAACGAACAGACCTTATCGGTCAGGACTTCAACCGCCCAGTCGGGCGGATCGCCGGAGTATTCGGCATAATTGGCCAACTTGCCGCCGCGCGCGACGACCGCATCGGAATAATAGACACTGGCCCCGCCGCCCGCCGGAAGCATAGCTGTATCCCCACCTGGGATCTCGATAAACTTGACCGAGCCTTTGATCTTTGAATCGACTGCCATCACTTCCATTTCGTGCTTGGAATAGGCCCGGCCGAACTCTGCGGCAAAGGCAAAGTTCCAATCGGGATGCCTGAACTTGGCGTCGCCATCGAGCAGCGTCACCGCATCCAGTGCGATCAGTTCACTGTCTTGCTCGCGCAGGACCACGGGGTTCACTTCCAAATACTGCGCATCTTCGCTGTCGAAACAGGTGAACATCTTGCCCGCGAAATCGGCCATCTTCTTCAGGGTCGAGCCGGTAAAGCCCGCATCCTTAGCCAGCTTCTCGATCGCATCCCCCGAGGGCTGCTGCCCGACTTCCACCGCCAAGCGCTTCACGCGATCCCAATTCGATTCGACTTCAATGCCACCGCAATTGGCGACCAGAATGTCCGTCCCCTCCCGGGTGGATTTCACCGCACAGTAATATTCCTCCTTGTGCGGAATCATTTCGGACACGATCACTTGCGAGACGGTGATACTGCCCACTTGGCGGCCGATCATCTCCTTAGCCGCCGCTTCCGCTCCTTTGAGGTCCAGATCAACCTTGACCAAGCCGAGCTTGAATCGCGAGCCGAGTGCTTCATGGGCCTTGACCACCAATTTGGATTTCTTGAGCCATTCATTGGCTTGGCCGAGTTTCGCCAATTCGTCGACCGAGGTGACGACGACATAGTGGGGAACTGTGATGCCCCATTTCTTCATCAATCCCATCCCGGGACCTTCGAGCACCTTCGCCATATGCGACTCCTTAGAATGGTGAGAAACAATTATAAAGGAGGAGGATTCTAACGAAATCGGCTGGGGGACTCAATATGTCAGATGAACTAAACCGGGAAGGCTCAAAAGGCCTAGCGGGAGTGCCGAACGAGTGGCACGACTCTAACTATATGAAACATAAGAAGAAGTATCAGGACGTGCCGGCGTATTGGACGACAAGGTGCGATTAGTCTCTTCGATGAAGCCGTAAATTATAGGACAGGCCATGTTGAGAATATCAGCGTCAGACTTTTTTTAAGAACTGGTTGCGTACCCATCCTTCAATATCTCCATTCTTCACCAATTCCACCTTGCTCCACCGATCGCGTTGTTCCAGAAGCAGTACCGCGACTCCTCTCTTAAGCGGTTCAGTAACAGATGGAAATTCTACGCCCGGTCCGCTTCGAATGTTCAATGCAGACGCCGTCACCTCATAGCGCTCCCGTTCTTCTTCTTTACGACCCAGTACCCTGGCGCGGATATGCTCCAAAGGAAATGCCGGGCCAGGGTCCCTCTTCCGACCGGGAGCAATATCCTCATGCCCCACCACGTCCTTGAGGCTGTAGTGCCGAACAAGAAGCTGTGCCAGTTCCAAGGCCTTCTGGATCTGCACCTCCTTGTAGGCATGCCACCAGCGGGGCTGATCGTCCAGCTTGTGCTTGCCATAGATAACTTGGTCCTCCCCGTACAATGTCCCGAACCACGCCTGATATTTATCGCCAACCTTCTTCAGCGGGCCCGCATTGTCCATTTCTATCCCTATGGAATAACTGTTCAAGCCGCTCAACCCGTCCCAATGGCTGATGCCCGCGTGCCAGGCCTTCACGTTGAACGGTGCGAGTTGGGTGACCCTGCCATTCCTGGCCACCACCAGATGCGCTGACGCCTGCGACTCCGGATTCGTCAGCCAACCGATCGAATTCGCAGCACTCTTCCCAGCCGTGTAATGGAACACAAGATAACGGGGAGAAAGGTCGCCGCCTTTGTTTGGAGTTTCGACGAAGGAAACGCCCGGCCCAACAAGCCGATTGCCCTGGATGGAAAAGGCCGAGCGGGGAGCGATGGCGGCCTTACGTGCCGAGACAGTTCTTACAGTTACCTTCTTCTTGTTAGTAACACTGCGTCTTTTCGAAGATCCTCTACGCGCCATCGTGAACTTCCTCCCTTATGTATGCTGCGAAACTCCAGCAGGCTAAGGTCGAGGTCAAGGTTGAGCGAAGACCGGACTCTCTTTATCTCAGCCTTAACCTAAACCTCAACCTTCTTGTGCTGGCTTGCGGTTTCAGCCTCCTGCCGATCAGCCCCGCTTCTTGGACAACTGCTCCGCATACCGTTTATACCTGATTCCACGCCGAGCCCCTTTGGCCTGAGACTTGAGCTTCAACCGACTTGCTGCAATCCCATCGCCCTTCAGCGAAAAGGTTTCATGACCTCCCGTTTCAGGATCGAAGTACCCGACATACCCTCCAGGGTTTACCCCAAAGGAACGCAACGTCTTGCCCTTATGCGCACGCCCGAGAAAATCATTACGACCGCCCTTTTCTTCTCCACCAGTGAAGTACAGCGGGAGCACAAAATTTGAGACACCGACTCCGTCGATATCGTAGGTTTCCGCTTGCACCGCATCACACATTTCATACCAATGAAACACCGCCCGCGTTGAATCTACCGGGTGTGGCCCCTGCACCAACAGATTGACTTCAGGATCACCGACCAGCTCCAGCGCTTCATGCGACAGAGTGACCGTCCAATCCTCTTTCAACTGCTTCGCCAGCTCAGTAAAGACAAAGCCATAGGGCACTCCCGCGTTGTTGGCGTCGTGATAGCCAAGCGCGTCTTCGACATCCACTGCGTCCCAGAGGTACAACACCGCATCGCCTCGCATGTCGGCAAGACTTTGCTTCGATGGCTTCGCCCCGCTCTTCCCCTCCAATCGGAGTTCCCCTCCGATATGCCAATAGGGCTCATAGTCTTCACGTATCTGCCGGTTAATCGCGCGCACCGCAACCTGCACAGCTTCATCCAAAATCTTCCCGTTCGTGTGATTAATGACTGAAATGATCATGGACCCTTCTCCTTCTTTGCTTGTACCCCTCACTCCCCCCCATAAACACTCTCACAGTTTTCGTACCTTGATCGAATACTTCCCTGTCCCGCTCTGACGGCTATAGTGACGGACCTGTACAAAATACTCGCCAGCGATCAAGTCTCCAGCGATCCTGGCGTTGGTATCGAGTCCGGAATCGTCATCTTCCGCAATCAATGATGTCTCGCTGTTCGGCCCAAACAGCTTCATCACCACGTCCGTCTGGCCCAAGGTGTCGATGATATATCGTCCGTCAGCGGTTGCCCTAAACCGATATAGATCTTCTTCGCCGACCTTCCCGATCGACGCCTGCCTGCGGCGCGCGGCATTTACGAGTAGCTCGACGGCGTTAGCAGTCGTGCCACCCGCCTTCGGATACATTTTGGCTCCTGCGACGAAGGCCTTGTCCATCGCAGAAAGAACCTCATTCGCTTTTGTGCC
>CAZGYZ010000033.1:0-13233 GCA_964530675.1 uncultured Nitrospira sp.
TTCGAGAGTCTGCACATCACGTCGACGATTCTCTAGAAATCCTGGGACGATCTCTGCAAGGCCTTGGTCGATGTACAGGGTGATGCCGTTCTCGGCGTTTCTGTTCGGTCTTGTGGTCATGAAATATGTCGTCCCTTACAAGCCCGGAGGACTTCCAGGAGGGTGTGCTTCTTGATGGGTTTAGTCATGTGAGCATCGCAGCCAGCTTCGAAAATCTTGACCCCATCCCCTTTCAGAGCCAGAGCGGTCAAAGCAATCACCTGTGTGGGGGGAAGGTCATGCTCCCGCTCCCAAGCCCGGATTGCTTTTGTGGCCTCATAGCCATTCATCACCGGCATCTGCATGTCCATTAGAATGAGGTCGTAATAGCCATTTTTAAATCGCTCCAACGCGACGGCTCCATGATCCGCGATATCGAGATGATAGGGAGTCGGTTTCAAATAGGACCGGATCAGCAGCTGATTGTCCGTGGAGTCTTCGACTAATAAAATACGCAATGCCCTGACTTCGGTAGAAGCGGTGGGTTCCGCTGAGGTTAACCCAGCCATCGGTTGGATCCCCCTGGAACGGTCGAGGGCAATGCTGACGGTCTGGAGCAGATCCGACTTCCTGATAGGTTTGATCAAATAGCCGCCCAGCCCTAGATCGTAGGTGCGGGCGATGTCGTCGGCCCAATGGTCGGAGGCCAGCATCACAATCGTCAGATCCTGGGAAGGGCCGGCCCGTTTGATCTCTTCGACCACTTGGAACCCATCCATTTCAGGCATGCGACAGTCGAGGAGTACAAGATTATAAGGTTGCCCAGAAGCAGCGGCTCTCCGCCATTTAGCAATGGCCTCACGACCGGACGCAGCATCCGTCACCTCCGCTCCTAAGACAGCCAAGATTTCGCGAAGGATCAAACAATTAGTAACATGGTCATCAACCACGAGGGTTTTGACCCCTTGAAGATTGAGTGGGACCATGTCGTGTGCAGGCGTGGGATTGCGTTGCACTTGCAACTGGACGCAGCAATGAAACGTACTGCCCTCTCCGAGGGTGCTCTCCACCGAGATTCGTCCGTTCATGAGCTCGGCTAATTGCTTTGAAATGGTTAGGCCCAAACCGGTTCCCCCGTACTTGCGTGTCGTTGAAGCGTGCGCTTGTGTGAAACTTTCAAAAATAGAATCGCGCTTGTCGGGCGGAATGCCGATTCCCGTATCGCTGACAGAAAATCTGATGGCGCCGGGCGTAGGGAGTTCCGGATCGTGCATGACTCGCACCGTGACGGACCCGCTGTCGGTGAATTTGATCGCGTTGCCGATGAGGTTAATAAGGATCTGGTGTAGTCGATGAGGGTCTCCGATCATCGCGCAGGGAACGTCAGGCGATAGGTGGCAGGCGAGTTCGAGGCCTTTTTCGTTAGCCCGCATGGCGAGGATCTCGATGGCTTTTTCAAGCAAGTCGCTCAAATCAAAGTCGGTTGATTCCAACTCCAGATGGCCGACCTCGACTTTTGACAGGTCGAGAATGTCGTTGATCAGACTCAATAGGTTTCCGCCGGCGCGGCGGAAAATGCGCAAGTACTTTCGTTGATCGGGGGTCAGATCCGTTTCCCATAGCAGATCCGCCATCCCGATAATCGCGTTCATGGGCGTCCGAATCTCGTGGCTCACGCCGGCAAGGAACTCGCTCTTGGCGCGGCTGGCCACCTCTGCGGCCTCTTTTGCGACTAGGAGCGTTTGTTCAGCTTCCTGACGTTCGAGGGCTTCGCGTTTCCGGCTAGCCCGTTCTTGTCTAAGCGCAGCTTGAACTTGCGCCAACGATGTTTGTGGCCGGCGCGATTTGGGTGGAGACTTGTATCTGGAAGTGTTCGTGGTCCGGGGCATGGTCAGCGTACTTTTAGCATCAAGACCGTGGATGCCTGCCTCTCAAGCACCGATCGATCGTTAGTCCTCGTGGGAATGCGGGACGAGAGAGAGTGTGCCGGCTTGTTTAGCCCGATTGCGGCCTTCTTGCTTGGCTTGATAGAGCGCCTGATCAGCCGCCTTAATCAAATCGGTGGGGGAACTGTTTCGGCTGGGGATCATACTGGCGAAGCCCGCGCTGATGGTGGTGCAGCCCCCGTCGGAGTGCGTAATGCCGAGAGCCTCAATTCGCTCCCGAAGCGTTTCCGCCACCTGTGCCGCTCCGTCCGTACGAGTACCGGGAAGCACAATCACGAATTCGTCGCCTCCGTACCGAGCAACCAGGTCTCCCGGTCTGTTGACGGCGCCGGAGATTGCTGCAGCAACCTGCCGGAGGCATTCATCGCCAGACGTATGGCCGAGGGTATCGTTATAGGATTTGAACCGGTCGATATCGAGCATGATCAGAGAGAGCGGCGTCAATTCGCGGACGGCACGGCGCCATTCCTGGTCCAAGAAGTCATCGAATTGCCGTCGGTTGGTAATGCCGGTGAGACCGTCAAGACTGGACAGGCGCAGCAGCATCTGGTTCGCTTCCTGGAGTTGACGCATGACTTCTAGGAGTTCCTGCTCCCTAGCCCGCCGCCGGTCGATTTCGTGGACCAGCCGCAACACCGATCGGACACGAGTCAAGATTTCGCTCTTGTTGATGGGTTTCCCGATGTAGTCGAGCGCGCCAGCGGCAAAAGCAAGTTGGAGATCGACGGGATCGGTCTTCACCGTGACCATCATGATGGGCGTGTCGCGGAACCGTTCGACCGCCTTGATCTGGCGGCAGGCTTCGATGCCGCTCATCTCCGGCATGACGATGTCCATGAGAATCAGATCGACTCGAGAGCCGGCCGCATGCTTCCCGTCATCGAGCCCCAGAAGACGAAACGCAGCGGCGGCCGAGTCGGCAACCAGGAGATCGTCGTAGCCGGCAGCCGAGAGGATCGACTGAAGCAAAATGCGGTCGTCGGCCGAGTCATCAACGATTAAGATGCCCATGTGTTGTATATCCCGTGAGTACGAGTTGCGCGCTTGAAAAATCGTAGCAGTTAGTCCGGGTAAACTCCAGGATAAAGCTTTTTGACGCAATGCTGACAGATGCCGTGGCTGAATTCTGCCTCGGAATGTTCGCCGATATACTCCTCCAACTGTTGCCAGAACCCGCCATCATTGCGGATCTTTTTACAGGATGCGCAGATCGGGATGAGGCCTCTGAGGACTTTGACATCCCGTAGCGCTTTCTGCAGCTCATCATTGCTTCGACGGAGCTCCCCTTCACGCGCTTTGCGGCAGTCCATTTCCTTTTTCAGTGCCAGCGCGGAAGCGACGCGCGCCAAGAGTTCCACGCTGTTTACCGGTTTGGTAATGTAATCAATCGCTCCCGCTGCAAAAGCGGCTTGGAGATTAGAGTGGTCGTTTTTGGCCGTGACCATGATGATAGGAATATCGCAAAGATGCGGTTGGCTCTTGATCTGGCGACAGGCTTCGACTCCATCCATCTCCGGCATCAAAACATCCATCAGAATTAAATCGATCCGGGTGCGCGGCTCCTGGCCGTCCATGTCGAGCATGGAAAACGCAGCCTTTGCCGAGTCGGCACTCAGAAGATCCGTATGGCCGGATTTCCCAAGAAATGCGCGGAGGAGCACCTGCTGGTCTGGAGAATCGTCAACGATAAGAATGCCCATGCGACTCCTGTCATGTGCACACACAGAATGTGCGTGCAATCACCTTTCAGTATAGCAGGCGCTGATTGGGCTATTGGAGCTTGGCGCGGACGAGGTCGCTGATCTGCTTGCCATCTACAGATTGGCCTGCCACACGAACCATCACGGCTTTCATCACCGCACCCATCTCTTTCAGAGATCGAGCGCCGGTTTCCTGAATGACCCTGTCCACAACAGTGGAGAGTTGATCGAGAGAGAGGGCTGGAGGAAGATACGATTCGAGAATGGTGATTTCCTGTCGTTCTTTTGCTGCGAGTTCTGCTCGGTTACCTTTTTCAAACTGTTCAACCGATTCACGTCGCTGCTTGATCATGGTCGTCATCACGCGGCTCATTTCGACATCGTCGAGATCCTTCTTGACCTCCATTTCCCTATTCATCACGGCGGCCTTGATCATGCGAATGACGTCCATCCGCAATTGGTCGCGGGCCTTCATGGCAAGCTTAAGATCTTCTGTCAGACGGTCGTGCAACGACATCGAAATCTCGTGGGTGAGAGCGCTCGACTGGGGTGGAGAATACCCCTTCACTTGACGCCAGTCAATGTATGGTCATCACTCGTATGGTGATCTTCCAAGCATGGTTTTAGTGCCAAGCGTGGAGTATGATACAGCCAAAGCCAGGTTGCGGATCGAAACAAGCCTGGGGGAATGTTGGGAGGCTGGCCATGGCAAAGCGAGGCTCAGTAGTCCAACTGATGGCAATCCTCACGATGGCGATTCTCGTGGCGAATTGTGCAAACGCCACCAAGCAAATGCCTCTAACATTCAGTTTTCACCCCACACCTCTGATGTTACCGATTCCTGCCGACGTCCAGCGTGTGGCGGTGCTGTATCCGCGTGAATCGCACCCCGATTGGTCCAGCGCCTATGGTCGTTTGGAAGGGGCGGCATTCCAACTCAAGACATTTCGCCCAAACCTGAGGATCATCGATCGTTCCCATATGCCGGCCATCGTCTCGGAGCAGCGACTTCAGGTCGGGGGGCTTGTTTCCGAAGATAGTGCCGTCCGAATCGGACAGATGTTGGGCGTAGACAGCGTGTTGATCTATCGAATCGAAGGACCAACGGTACGCGACCGGCTCTTCGCCCGCCAGCATCGCGATCTTCCGTCGGTGACCATCACAAGCAAAATCATCCGAGTAGAGAGTGGAGAAGTCGTTTATCACAACGTGGTAACCACGCGTGCAGATGAGACCGAGGAATCTGGTTGGTCACTTTCAGATAAGGTCAACTATCATCGATGGAGCAGCGAAGCATTAGACCGGGGCATTATGCAGACGGTCTATGATTTACACCGGGCCTTTGATTAACCGTATGGAGATCAGAAGATGCGAATGAGTCATCGACGAAGCCACATGCAGCAACGTGGGATCGCTATGGTCGCAGGTCTGTTCGTCTTCTCGCTGATCACAGCTTGCGCCAGCGATCAATCCAAGCCCCTTCCGCAGCCGACTCCGGACCAAGTGCGCAGCCATGCAGACCGAGCCTTCGAGAAGCTCAAACAAGAGGAACAGGAACGAGCCGCCCAGCCGCCGGCGCCACGGTAGTGAGTCCGGCATTCTATCGGTTCGATTTGGGTAAGGCCCAGCCCACAAACTGGGCAACTGGTTTTACAAGCGGCAACTCCCAGAGAAGTTGTTGGCGAGATACCCGCGCCACTTGGCGCGCTTCATGGAAGGTGCCAAGAAGGCTGGACGAGACCAGTAGCCGAAAGACGCCTGAGAGAAAGAAGACAAAAGGCAAATTGGAGATAGGATGGAGAACAACCCCTCCCCACTCGATTCGGGAGGGAAGATGCTCAACCAACCAGCTTCCAAGCAAGGCTCCTACCGACCATCCTAGGGCGTTGACTGTACTATACAGTGCGATGGCTTTCGCTCGTTCCTCCGGTCTGACCGAATCGAACACATAGTTTTGCAGCCCCAAGGCCAAGCCGGCCCAAATGACGCCGCCAAGAAAATTAACTGCCAACAGAAAGCCTAGATTCGTGCTCACAAGGTAGAGCATCGGCAAAAATGGCACCGTGAAGCCAGTAATGGACAACAATGCTTTGTTTCCAAAGCGATCTCCGAATTGACCCCAGGCCTTCAGGGTAAGAAGTTGGCCGAGAAGACCGGTGGCCAACCATCCTCCGTAGCCAAGATATGACAGGTGAAGATCTTGTAGCATGTACAAGACGAAAAACGGGCCGGCGATCAACACAGACGCGTGCATCAGGCCTGAGAAGAACAGGAAGCGGCGAAAGTCCTTTGTCGCGCCCTGGCGGAAAAAACCGCGAAATCCTTGCTGCGCCTCCTGCTGGGCGGTCGGATGCAGATCTTGAACGGGAGACAAGGCCACGGCCGAGAGGATGCGAATGCTTCCGGCCAAGGCAAAGATCAGCACGAATCCCCACCAAGCAGCGGTGGAATCTTGCCAGAGGCTCAACACCCATCCGGCGCCACAAAGCGAGAAGAAGCTGAGACCCGCGATAATTTTGGCTCGGCGCGCGAAATAGGCGCCCCGTTCATGCTGGTCGATCCAATCTGCAATCAAGCTATTCCAAGCCGGCGTGGTGAAGTGCACGCAAGCAAAATAGGCAGCGGCGCCGCTTACGACGAGCCAAGGCCCCCACTGCGGAAACGACAACGGCAGGAGCACGATGGGAATCCAGACGAATGCTTGCCCGACGGTGCCGGCAAAAATGAGGGCTTTGCGATCGGGGAACCACTGTAATAACTTAACGGAGGCGAGTTGAGCTCCTGTCCCAATGAGTTGGGGCAATGCCGACAGCACACTCAATTGAAACGGGCTTGCCTGCAGGAGCAGCGCAAAGGCAGAGAGATATTGTTCCCCGCTGCCTTGCGTGATGGCCTGGCAAGCGCCATCTCTGAGGCCGTAGCGAAGACCTTGCTTGCTGGCACTCTGTGCCTGAAAATTGCTTGGCACAGTCTCTTCCGAACGTCCGGATAACGTGGAATGCACAGAATCCTTTCCTGACAGGAACCTCTGATCGAGAGTAGCATAGGCAGGGCCCAGAGCGTACAGAGATGAGCCTCTTGGACAATCGGCGATTGACCGCTTGCAGATCTCTCGTTACCATAACGGGGCGAGTAGACAACGGATCGTGGTGGGGCTAATGACGAAAGCCAGAATGAAAGGAATGCAGCTTTTGGCCAGCGTACTTGCTTGCCTGACCGTTGTCGTTTGCGCTTGGCAAGAAGTCGAGGCGCGGGATCCGTTTGCCCCGAAGGAGCAAGCGACAACCGAGATCGATCCTACGCAGAGCCCGTCGTTCGACGAACAGAAGAAGGATATCCCTCAATCTCTGTTTACCTGGATCAAAATGGCCAAAGGGTATGACATGGAGTGGGATACGTTCGGACGGAAAGGCTGGTACACTCAAGATCCGCGGCTGAAGCCCATCGAACCGGGATCGGTGTTTCACCGAAATATTCCCGCAATCTATATTGTGTTCGAGTCAGCCCCCCTGGAAGATCCTGCCCAGTTCAGCGCACAATGGTTTCAGGAGGGAGAGAAGGGTGTCCTCTCATCTGTGCCACTCGGCAAAGACACCTTGGAAGTGCCGGGGCATGAACGCTATGGATTTCTGGAGCTCAAGAGGCCAGGAGACGCCTGGGACGTCGGGACATATCTGGTGAAACTGTTCATCACGCCGCTCGGGCAACAGTCCTTTCATGCGGTCAATCAAGTGGGCACGATGCGGTTTACTATTGTCGAGGGTTCTGCTCCTGCCGGAATGAGCCCGCGCTAGCCCCGCGCCTCTTGCCCACACATTGGTGATTGCAACAGAAGCGCTCATGAATAGGCGGATGAAACAGAGAAAAGGAACAAGATGCACGAGCGTATCAAAGTCACGGATCAAGAGAAGCTGACGTTACTCTATGACCGATTCAGAGACGTGTGTCTGGTCGAGAAGGAAGTCTGGAAAGAAATTTTCATGCCGCGAGAGGTGACGCAGGGACCTGTCAGAACGAACATGCAGGACCGCTACGACGTCGAGATCGACGATCAGGCCATCGAAGACACATTAGACGCCAACATTCCCCTGGGCAGCCAAGCCCTAGCTGCCGCGATCGAGGCGTACCGAGCGCATATCAGCTTTGTAAAGAAAATTTAGCGTCGATAACCAGCCTGTTTTGCGGATCTCATTGCCAAGGTACGGCTATGTGGCTGGTGAAGTGCCTGCTAGTTCAGCGCCTTCAGCGAACCGGTCGAACGAGCGAGATTGACCCGACCCGCATTGAGCTGAAAGAGGGCGTTGACGAGATTTTCTCTGGCGCGAGCCAGAGCAGAGAGCCCATTGGTCAGTTCGAAATGGCTCGCCGCAGTCATCACGGCATAGCGTTCCTTGGCAAGCTCGATCTCCTTCGTCGCTGCTTGCATGCCGATTCGAGCGATCCCGACTTGCTCCTGCGCCGCAGCCAAGGACGCGGCAGCATCGTGCACTTCCATCTTCACCTGATTGAGCACCGACCGCATGCGGAGCGCTTCCTGGCGCAATTGGCTCCGAGATTCAGCAATTCGGCCTTCCCGTTGCGCGCCATCAAAAATAGGAATTTGCAGCAACAGCGCCACATTGTAGGTATCGAGGCTGTTGTTCCAGCGGTTCCCGATCAGGCCATAATCCCCTTGTGCTACGAGTGACGGCAACCGTTCTCCGGTGATTGATGAGTAGGTCAACTCTGTGACCTTGACTTTAGTCACCTGCGCCTGGACTTCCGGCCGATTGACCAACGCTTCGTCCACCGCCGTCTGTAGATCAGCCAGGTCAACCACATCCGCCTTGAATTCATCACTCAAGACGACCGGCGTCTCGTAAGGCAGGCTCAGGAGGTTTAAGAGATTCAGTTTGGCATGTTGCACGTCATAGCGAGCCGACGCCGCACGTTGGCGTTCGCTGGCTAATTGCGCCTCCAGCCTAGCAATGTCGAGGCCCGTCGCGATTCCGTTCTTCTGGCGATGCTTCACCAACCCCAATAAATCACTCATCACCTGTTGATTGGACTCATGCATCTTCACCATGCCCATGGCCTTCAGCCCTTCCATATAGAGAAGCGCCACACTGGCCATCGTATCGAACTTCCGGATGTCGGCTTCGAATTCCACCACATGCAGGCGTTCGCGGGAGGCACGCCATCGCTGAATCAGGCTGACACTGAGAAGATTTTGCGAGGCGTTAACCCGAGTATCAAAAATATTGAAGGGATCGGTCCTGACCGGAGAGAGTCCGAACGTCCCGAGAAACTGCGTCTGTTGGGTCTGTCGGACATTCATGGAGAGATTGGGGAGCAGGGCTCCCAATTGTGTCTGGACTTGGCCCTGCGCCGCTTCGATACGCTCTTTATAGAGTTGCACGTCCGGATTGTTATCCACGGCTGCCGCCAACGCATCACGCAGGGTCAGCGTCAATGGCAGCAAGGGCGCTGGCTTCGACAACAGGGCTGGATCGCCCGCGGCACAGCCGACCCCTTGGTCCATCAGCGTGAGGAGGCCAATTGCTACTGCACAAAGGAGTTTCCCGATGAGTCGAACGATTCTCTTCTGTGTCATAATTGAATGGCCCGCACCTACCGTTCCCGCAGGCTCTCTTTGACCGACTTCAGCAAAGGGCTCAGGAGATATTCAATGACCCGGCGCTGACCCGTCTTGATCTCCACCGTGACCGCCATGCCAGGCGACAGATTGACCTGTTTCCCTTCCACCTCCATCGTCGATCGATCAATACTCACTCGAGTCGGATAGACCAGTCCGACCTTTTCAATCGGCGCAGCATCGTCGGACACGCTTACGACCTTACCGGGAATCGTCCCGTAGAGGGTAAAGGGGAACGTTTCGACTTTGATCTCGACGATCTGGCCGTTCTTGACAAACCCCACGTCTTTATTTTCGACTTGTGCTTCAACCTCCACCGGATGTTCCTGCGGAACCACAATGAGCAGCTCCTGCGCTGGCGTGACGACGCCACCGACCGTATGGACAGCTACTTGCTGGACCACACCGTCAATCGGCGTCGTCAGGCGCTGGAAGTCCGCCTTCTGTCCCGCCTTGGTCACCTCCTGCACCAGCGACGCCACCTTGGTCTCGATCGTCGAGAGTTCCACCTGTTTGGATTGCTGGAACTCCGACACCAGAACCCGATAGTTTTTTTCGGCTTCTGCGAACGCGGATTGATCTTGCATGAGCTTCTTACGCTGCCCGGCCAATTCCTGCGTTTTGTCGATCCGCTGCCCCTCGGCTTGCAGGAAATCCATCTTCGTGACCGCCTCATGGTCGAGGAGCCTCTTGTAGGCGTCCGCCCGTTCAGCCTCCATGGGAACCGTCGCTTCCAGCCGGCTGATATTCTCTCGCGTCTGATCAAGCCCCGCCTTGCGCTGGTCAATCAGATGCTTCGCCGAAGCCGCTCTGGCCTGATACTCGGCCACCTGATCCCGAAGGAGTTGCCGTTGCAACAGTACGTATTGAGGGTCTCCATCGGGAGGAGCCTCGAAGGTTGAGCGGCCAGCAATGAGCGCGCGGAGCCGCGCCGCTTCGACCTTGGCCGCCCGATATTCATTGGAGGCCCGATCGTGATCGGCCCGGTTCAGCGTGGGATCCAGCTCGATCAACACATCGCCGCGCTTCACCAGCTGCCCGTTCTGCACATGGATCGCGGCAATCACACCTGCTTCATACGGTTGAATCACCTTCGAATAGCCGCTCGGAATAATCTTACCCTGTGCGGTGGCCACGATATCGATCCAGCCGAGATTTGCCCACAGAACTGCGCTCGCAAAGACCGCCATGATCGTCCAGAGGATGGCGCGGCCGATAGGCGAGGGCGGAGCCTGTTGAATTTCCAGCACAGCGGGAAGAAACTCTGTCGATCGGCCGCCAGGGATAGAACCGAGTGCCTGGCCGCGCTCGGCCTGCCAAGCTGCCTTCCAGACTGTCCAATGCCGTGAAAGTGCGCCAAATGCCATATTGTGGTAGAGCCTTCCTACGGTCTATGCGGCTGGCACATAGCCATCTTGGTGCTTATACAATCGCGCATAGACTCCATTCAGGCGAAGCAGATCGTCATGCGACCCTTCTTCGACCATCTCGCCTTTCTCAATCACGTAAATCCGGTGAGCCGGTCGCACCGTGCTCAATCGATGTGCAATCACAAAGACCGTCCGTCCTCGACTGATATGGGCCATGTTCTGTTGAATAATCGCTTCGGATTCATAGTCCAACGCGCTCGTGGCTTCATCGAAAATCAGAATGCGCGGATTCGCAACCAAGGCTCGCGCGATCGCAATCCGCTGGCGCTGGCCGCCTGACAATGAGCAACCGTGTTCCCCGACCAGCGTGTCGTAGCCTTCTGTCAATTCGAGAATGAACTCATGCGCGCCGGCGAGTTTGGCCGCCTGCATGACCTGCTCCATCGCTAACCCGGGATCGGCTAGTGCAATGTTGTCGCGCACGGATCGGTTAAACAGAAAGTTTTCTTGAAGCACGACGCCGACCTGCCTACGCAACCAGGCAGGATCGACTTGCGCCAGATCCACGCCGTCCACGAGAATGCGACCCCGTTCCGGGACATACAACCGCTGGATCAACTTCGCGATCGTGCTCTTCCCGGAACCAGAGCGTCCGACGATCCCGATAATTTTTCCTGGCGCCACAGAGAATGAGACCTTGCGCAAGACTTCCGAACCATCCGGGCGATAGCGAAACGTCACGTCGTCGAATAGGACCTGCCCCGCCACTTGGGGAAGCGTCGTCCGGTTCGGATTGTAGGAAGGCTCCGGCTGCGTATTGAGCACATCGCCCAGCCGCTCCACCGATACACCGACCTGTTGAAACTCCTGCCAGAGATTGACCATCCTCAGCAGCGGTCCCGTAACCTGTGCCGCCAGCATGTTGAAGGCGATCAACTGGCCGATACTCAGGCTCCCTTCGATGACCCGATAGGCCCCCACCCACAAAATGGCCACCGTTGTGACCTTCTGAATGAAGGTCGCAGTCTGACCAGCCACGGTCATCACGCTGGTCGCACGGAAACTCGCCCGCACGTAGCCGGCCAATTGCTCTTCCCACTTGCGCAGGAGCGGCGGTTCGACGGCCAGGGCCTTCACGGTTTGAATTCCGCTGATGGCTTCGACGAGGAAGGACTGGTTCTCTGCTCCCCGATTGAATTTCTCATGCAACCGGGCGCGGATCATGGGCGTAATGACAACAGAAAGGATCGCATAGAGCGGCAACGAAGCCATGACCACAAGGGTGAGCAGCGGACTGTAGAACCACATGACGGCGAGAAATACCACGGTGAACAACACATCGAGCACGACCGTGACCGAATGGCTCGTCAGGAACTGCCGGATGTGTTCCAGTTCACGGACACGAGCGACGGTATCGCCAACACGTCTGGCTTCGAAATAGGCCAAGGGGAGTGCCAGAACATGGCGAAATAACTGTGCTCCCAAACCGACGTCGATTCGATTGCTTGTGTGAGAGAAAAGATAGGTGCGAAGCCCGCCCAGCACCGCATCGAACAGCGCCAGGACAATCATGCCGATGGCGAGCACATACAGCGTGGTGAAACCTTTATGAACGAGAACCTTGTCGATGACGACTTGCATGAAAAGCGGTGTGAGGAGGCCAAATAGCTGGAGAAAGAAGGAGGCAATAAGTACTTCGCCCAGGAACTTTCGATATTTGACGAGGGCGGGAATAAACCAGGTGAAATCGAACTTCAGATCTTGCAGACGGAGATTGGCTCGCTTGGTAAAGAGCAATAATTCGCCCGTCCACGCGGCTTCGAACTGTTCGCGGGAGAGCACGAGCGGCCGCCCTTCTACTGGGTCTTGGATCAATGCCTTGTCGCCATCGATCTTCGCCAGCACGACATAACGCCCGTCCGTTCGTTTGGCCACGGCAGGAAAGGGGGTTCCAGGAAGCTTGCCCCACTCGGACTTGAGCAGACCAGCCTTCAACCCGAGGTGTTTAGCGGCACGAAGGAGATCCGTATCGGACAGAAGTTGCCCCGACTGCGCGAACTGATGACGCAGTTGCGAGCCATCGGCGGGCAAATCATAAAACCGGGCGAGAATCAGGAGACACATCAGGCCAGTATCGGCCGCTCCAGTACTGTCGGAAATCGCTGCTGGGCCGGAGTGACTGGGAGAGATGTTCCCACCATAAGATGACATGGCGTCATCTTATGGCACTTATGATAGGGGGCCAAATGATTTCGGTGATCAATACAACAGGGGATTTCACTTCACGCTTTAAATTTCACGTCTTTTCTGCTGCGCCTCATGGTTCATGTTGCTGCTATGACGTCTTACCTCTTAGGTTTCACATTGTTTTACTGCCAGCTGGCGGCCAAGACAGTCTGGACGTTCTGGGGTTGTTGATCGAGCGCCTGATCCCAGGTGAGCCCGGTCTGCTGACTGAACGTAGCCATGGCCTGGATCAATTGATCCACTTGCGTGCTCAAAAGCGTTTGTCCATTGCCCGCCTGGATCGTTTCCACCTGCGCCGTGGTCGGCGCACTGTACCAATTCTGCACCGTGACCTGGTCGGTCGACCCATGGATCGC
>CAZGYZ010000034.1:0-12566 GCA_964530675.1 uncultured Nitrospira sp.
CAGGCAGCTGGATATCGGTGGAACCAGATAGTATTAATCAGGCTCTGTGGGAGGTTGTCCGCGGCAAGGAGTAATCGCGCTGATGCACGCAACCTTCGGCGTAGTCGAGGGTACGCAATGAGCGGCGTCAGATGTCGTTGCGAGCATACAGATAAAAATCACACAACCGAGGAGGGGCCTATGATAGTCGCACGATCAGCGCACATCTTTTCGATCGCAACGTTCTTACTCGGATTTGGCTTGGGAGGGGTGTCGTTGCATGTCGCTTCAGCACAAGGGCTCTTCGGGTTAAAAACCTCAGTGAGCCAGATTGGGACCGCTTTGGTCGAGATGCAGAAAAATGTGGATGCGCTCCAGAAAAATATGAGCACGATCAAGCAAGCCAAAGATCAATTGTCTTCCCTGTCACCGGCGGGTAGCGATGCGATCAAAAGCAAGGCGGAGTCATTGAAACAGCTCGTCCCAGGATTGAGCCAATAGCCGTCAGTCTGCTGTTTCTATGTCTTCAACTTCCCAAAGACGCCTAGTGGTGAATAGAGGGAATGTCGCCAACTACTCGGGCCAAAGGAGTAAAACGTGTATGCCCAGATGGCCACATCGGTCAGGCTGCCCCATTGGGCCTTTCCCTGCCACAGATGAACCAGCACTAACAAAATGCCTATGAGAGAAATAAAGCGAAGGAGGTGGCAGCCCACCGACAGCCGAAGAAGAGAGAGTACTGTGGCTCCTATGAGAGCTCCGGCAAACAAATCTGACGCGAAGAGGGCACCATCGGTAAGATCTCTAGAAAAAAAATGCCAGGCTCCCATCCACATGAGGAGCGCATGAAAGCCCCACCATGTGATCGTTCCAAGAAGCACATCTCTCTGCGAGGTCTCCATCGAATAGTCCTCATCTAATGTGGTGTCCAGGCCACCCGCGCAGGTAGCGATTCGATAGATCGAACGCCTGCCTTACGGATTGGGTTCGTGCAATATAGCAGAAACCAATAGTGAAAAGCGGCAAGTTGTGTGGGCCCCATCAAGTAGAGACTGGCTGCTTATTGATTGGAGAAGTGGCGCCACTCTTTATAAGTGCGTGAAATATGTGATCATCAAGGAAGAGGGCAGCTTTTCTCCCCGCCCGGTAGTCGTCTATACTCCTTCACTGTTTTGCGCGTCAGAATTGCTATCCTATTTTGAGCGAGGTAGGGGCATGGCCCAATCGGAGTACGTCTTTCAGCGAGTTGAAAATCAACGAGAACTGGAACGGCTCAGGATGATCGAGCAGGTGTTCGATCCTGCGAGTCGGAGGCGGCTCCTCGGTACCGGTCTGCAAGCAGGCTGGCGCTGTCTTGAGGTCGGGCCTGGCGCCGGGTCGATCATGACCTGGATGGGCGAGGTGGCTGGTCCGACGGGCCAGGTTGTGGCGGTGGATCTTGACCCGAAGTTCCTCGGTGAATCGGGGCAATCGAAGGTGGAGATTGTACGGGCCGATATTCGGACCGCACAGTTTCCAGAGCAGTCGTTCGATCTGGTTCATGCCCGGTACGTCTTGATCCATCTTCCTGACTACGAGGTGGCGTTGACGAAGATGGTCGACAGCCTCAAGCCGGGAGGCTGGCTTGTTCTGGAGGAGCCTGATTTTTCAGCCTCCCGTGGCATTACCGGCGATGAGCAGGAATTGGAGTCCCTGCGCAAGGTCAATCAGGCCATCGAACAGATGTATGCGACAAGAGGATTGGACTACGAACTGGGACTGAAGTTGCCTGCTTTGATGCAAAGGCGGGGACTGCAACGTCTGACCGTGGAGAACGATGCCCCCCTGTGTGCGGGTGGTTCCGGCATAGCCACAGTGATGAAGTTGTCTACTGAGCAATTGCGGGAGAAGTATCTGGCCACAGGAGTCGTCGGACAGTCCGATCTTGAACGGTATTGCCGATTTGCCGACGATCCGAACAGCTGGGCCGTCTACTACGCCACAATCGCCGTGAGTGGTCGGAAAGCCGGAGGCTGAGATGTCCGTAGATACGCCGGTGTTAGTTTTGCCCGGTCTTGGCAACTCCGGGCCGCGACATTGGCAAACGCTCTGGGGGCTGCGCCATCCTAGATGGCAGCGAGTGAATTTGCGAGATTGGGACAGCCCGGTATGCGACGATTGGGTTCGTGCGTTGGATGCTGCCGTGAAGGCTTGTCCTTCTCCGCCCTTGCTGGTGGCTCATAGCCTCGCCTGTCTCCTGGTGGCCCATTGGGCTTATCGTTCATCGCTAGTTCCGAAGGGCGCATTTCTCGTGGCGGTGCCCGATCCGCAGAGCGCAAGTTTCCCCGCCACGGCGCGTGGATTTGTGCCGGTGCCTATGGAGCCGTTCGCTTTTCGGACTCTCGTGGTTGCCAGCGCGAATGACTCGTTCGGATCGCTGGCCCATGCCAAACATTGTGCGATTGCTTGGGGGAGCAGCTTCGTCGATATCGGCCAAGCGGGGCACATCAATGCCGACAGCGGGCATGGTGAATGGAACGAGGGCTATGGGCTGCTGCAAGGGATTTTGGGTTAACTGATGCACCTCCGTCCGATTTCCGTTGGTAAGTCTCGCTGCGGATGGGTCAGTGGCAAGCCGCACTTCATCGCCTATCATGACCGTGAATGGGGGGTGCCGATTCACGATGACCGGAAGCATTTCGAGATGTTGCTGTTGGAAGGAGCGCAGGCAGGCCTCACATGGGAAACAATCTTGTTGCGTCGGGAGGGCTATCGTCGGGCGTTTGCGGAGTTCGATCCGAAGAAGGTGGCGCGATTCACGGCCAAGAAAAAAGCCGTGCTATTGAAGAATCCAGGGATCATTCGCAATCGGCTCAAAATCGATTCGTCCGTCACAAACGCGCAGGCCTTTCTGGCCGTGCAGGAGGAGTTCGGCTCATTCGATCGCTACGTGTGGCAGTTTGTGGGAGGAAAACCAATTGTGAACCACTGGGCCAAGATGGCTCAAGTGCCAGCGACAAGCGCGGTGAGCGACACATTATCGAAGGATCTCAAGAAGCGTGGTTTCCGGTTTGTCGGCAGCACGATCATCTATGCCTACATGCAAGCAGCAGGGTTGGTAAACGATCACACGACTGATTGTTTCATACGTGTTCGTCGTTAGCGGTTGACACGTGCAGCGTTGTCGAATCGGAGAATCCGCAATTGCAGCAGAGGTGCTGATGAATAATGTGGGCTATCGATTTGTGGATTGTAGAGTGGGAGAAGGCAAAACTTGCGTCCTTTTCCGGAGCTCTCCGTCTATAGAGATGAGGGGGAGGCATTGTGCCTTCCTATTCACTCGAAGGAGAACCCCATGAGACCCCATCTTTCTCTCGATGTGCGAAACGTGCCCGCCTCGGTTGAGTTCTATCAAAAGGTCTTTGGTGTGACGCCGCAGAAGCAGACGACGGACTATGCCAAGTTCGATCTGACGGAGCCGGCGCTGAATTTCTCGCTGGTGTCATCCACAGAGAAGGTCAGCAGGGTGAACCATCTCGGTATCGAAGTCGAATCGGTCGATGATATCGCAGGGTGGAAACAGCGGTTACAAGAGCGGGGCATCCTCGAAAAGGTTGAAGAGGGCGTAACCTGTTGCTTCGCGCGGCAGGACAAGCTCTGGTTTACCGACCCGGACGGCAATGCCTGGGAAGTCTTTACGGTCCATGAGCAGTTGGCTGTCACAGGAACGCTGAAGAATACCGGCTGCTGCGTACCAAAGGGGAAGGGCGCGTCGGAACCGGCGACTTGCACGGTGTGAGCGAGGATCAGTATCGTATGGATACGAACGGTGGAGATGTTGGTATGGAAGCTGATGCGCAAGAAATCTGGCAGCAAATCCATAATGGCCTTCGTGCGTTCATCGCAAAGCGTGTCGCCAACGAAGCGGAGGCCGACGACATCGTGCAGGACGTCTGGCTCAAGATGCAGCGAGGGCTTGATGGATTAAAAGATCGGAGTCGTCTGGTCTCATGGATCTACCAGATTGCGCGTCACGCGATCATCGATCATTACCGCGCACCGGGGCGCCGGAGAGAAATGCCTGCCGGTCTCGCGGAAGACCTCGAAGCCTATCAATCGTCGTCCAGTAGACAGACGGCGTCTGAGGAGTCCGGCCAGCTCCGTACGGAGCTGGCCGGCTGTCTTCGCCCCATGATCGATCGATTATACGGAGAGTATCGGCAAGCAGTGATACTGGTCGATCTTGAAGGGCTCACTCAGCAGGCGGCCGCCGTGCAACTCGGGCTCTCGCTCTCTGGGATGAAATCCCGTGTGCAACGAGGGCGTCGTCAACTGAAGGGGATGTTGGAGGCCTGTTGTACGATCGAACTTGACCAGCGCCGTGGGGTGGTTGATTACGATGTGCGAGATCAGCAGGACCATTCATGCCGAGAGCGACCAGGGTGCTGAAAAATTCCGCCAGCGAAAGAAGACTGTTATTTAGTTTGTCTTGTTTATTTGGTTGAACCAGATTAACCAGACAAACCAAACAGACCAAATAAACCAGATGAACTTGTAGTGTCTTACTGGTTGGAACTCTCCGACGAACTGACAAACGATTTGCGGTAGCCGGTCACTTTTTCCAAGTAGTGGCGGGTCTCTTCGTAGGGCAGGTTTTTGTGCAATTGGTCATAGACGCCGGCCGGTTGGAGGCTGTTGATCTGGTTGACCGCAGTGGTGCGGTCACGCGAAAAGGTGCGGAAGACGTTGCTCGGGCCGGTATTATAGGCTGCAATCACACAGTACTCGCGTGACACATTGTGGTCCACGGCTTCCAACTGATTAAACATCAACACGTTCAAATAGGCGGTTCCCAACTCGACGTTGTTGGCCGGATCGAAGAGGTATTCTCGTGAGGGAGCCACGTCCTGGCCTTTGGCCTTTCGGTAGGCTTCACGGCCACCGCTGGTGGGGACCAGTTGCATGAGTCCATAGGCCGGGGCCGAGCTGACGGCATAGGGGTTGAAGTTGCTTTCCGTGCGGATGACCGCGAAGACCAGGCTGGGACTGATGCGATACTGCTCTGCAAACTGGTGAACCAACGTTCGATATTTCTCCGCCTGCTTCATCGGGAGATTGGACACCATCGCCAGCGTGACGTAGTGGACCGTCTTCTTAGTTCCGTCCTGGTCAACTGTCCGCGTGCCGGATTTCTTTTCCAGGAGGTAGGCGGCAAACGGCTCGGCATCCTCCGGCGTGCGCATCGGTTTACTCTGCTGATCAAGGACGAGGCCGAATAGGTAAGGATCCTTGTCGCCGGTGAGGACGATTTCCTTGTCGGAAAATAAATCGACAGACCGGGGATCTTGCGGGGTTAGGATCGTCGTGATCACGGCATTTTTGAGACTGCGTGGGGGGTCTTGATCGTCCAGCGTCTCAACCAGAATCTCGCCTGAATCAAAATCGACGATCGCCCGGCTCTTGTAGTTTTGCGTGTACTTCACATACTTTTTGCGTTCGGGCAGTTGGATTTCCTTCTTTCCCCAGGTCTTTCCGACATTCACCCCAAGGACGGCAAGGATGGCCTCAAAGTCTTTCTTTGCCTCGCGCAGATCTCTGAACAGCGCGTCGGGGTCGCGTGCGTATTGGTCAAGGCGCTTCTTAGCGATCTGTGCCGGATCTTTCCCCGATGCGAGATCGATGATGGCCTTGCCGGTCTGGCCCTTGGTAACTCGTTCAGCAGCCGTGAGGACCCGATCAGTTGTTTCACAACCGGAGGTGATTAGCGCGAAGGTGACGATCAACAGAGCGGAGAGTGAGGTCGATAGACGCATGGACACATTGTACAGATTTTGGCGTGGCCTGCAAAGCAACAGACTGGTTGCTTTGGTTGATCTGGTTTATTTTGTTCATTTAGTTGATCTTGTTTAACCAAAAAACAAGACAAACCAAACAAACCAGATGAACCAGAGCTGCTAGGGTTGCCCTGCCGACTCCGTCTGTTTTCCCTCGAGTTCGGTCCAACGGTTATAGAGCCGCTCCGCGGCTGTGCGGGCTGCATCCAGCGCTGCAGATCGTTCTTGTAGTGCCGCCGCATTGGAGGCGATGGTGGGATCTTCCACTGCGGCTTGACAGGCGGCGATGGTCTCCTCGGCCTGGAGGATTCGCTGCTCCATCTTCGCCCATTCCTTTTGTTCCCGATAGGACAGACCTGTCTTTTTGGCTTTCAGCGTCGCGTCCGACTCGGCGCGGGATACTTTGGATGGCCGTGACGTCGCCGTACGACTCTGCTCTTCCCTCATGCGCTCTTGTGCAGATTCCCATTGTGCATAGTCGGCGAACCATTCGGTCTGGCCTGTGCCGTCCAGTGCGAGCAGCATGGTGGAGACGCGGTCTAAGAGCCATCGGTCGTGTGTGACCAGCATCAAGGCGCCTGGAAACTCCACCAGACTGTCTTCCAACACATCCAGTGTCGGAATGTCCAAGTCGTTCGTCGGCTCGTCGAGGATTAAGAGATCGGCGGGCTGGAGCATTAGCCTGGCGATGAGCAGCCGCGCCTGTTCGCCTCCGGAGAGGCGGGAGACCGGGAGATCCAACTGTTCCGCCCGGAAGAGAAATCGTTTTGCCCAGGAGACGAGATGCACCGAGCGGTCTTGATACACCACTGAGTCGCCATGCGGGGCGAGGGCGCGCCGGAGCGAAGAGGATTGGTCCAGTGATTCGCGATGTTGTTCAAATGTGACTACGCGCAGCTTGTCCGCGCGGACGATGGTCCCTGAGTCCGGATTCAGCGTGCCCGCCACCAGCTTCAGCAGCGTGCTCTTTCCGCTTCCGTTCGGTCCCAGCAACCCGATCCGCTGGCCCGGCCCGAGCAGCAGGTCGAGATTCGTGACGATCGGCCGCCCGCCGAGCGATTTGCAGAGTTGGGTGGCCTCGACCAGCTGTTTCGACCTGCGTCCCGATGAGGTGAAATTGATACCCGCCGTGCCTTGGTCTTTCCGGGCGTCGGCGCTGTTCAGTTCCTCGATCAAGCGGCCAGCCGAGTCGATCCGCGATTTGGCTTTCGTCGTGCGGGCTTTGGGCCCGCGTCGGAGCCATTCCACTTCACGGCGGACGCGATTGGCCAATGAGGCTTCATAGTTGGCTTGCGCGTGCAGTGCAGCATCCCTCTGCTCGAGGAAATCGCTATAGTTTCCTTTGGCTTCGAATACCCCGGTAGGATAACTGCGATTCAGCTCGATCATCCGCGACGTTACTGCTTCGAGAAAACGCCGATCGTGGCTCACGACGAAGAAGGCACGGGCTTCGGCCCGTAACAATCGCTCCAGCCACAGGATGCCTTCGACATCCAAATGGTTGGTCGGCTCGTCCATCAGCAGGACATCCGGTTCCAGCATCAATGACCGGACGATAGCCAGGCGTTTCTTCCATCCTCCGGAGAGCGTGGCGATGGACTGGTCGGTTGCAGGAAACTCTCCCAAGCTGAGTGCCGCGGAGGTGCGACCACTATGGTCGTGGGGGTCATGACCGTCGTCGATCAGAACCTGTGCGAGTACTTCCTCGATCGTCTGCGTTCCGTCGAATGACGGGTCTTGCGGCACGTAGCCGATGCGGAGTTGTCGGCGCATCGATCTGGTGCCCTCGTCCGGCTCTTCGAACCCTGCCATGATCTTCAGCAAGGTCGATTTGCCGGAGCCGTTAGGCCCGACCAGTCCGACATGATCGCCTTCAGCCAACCCAATTGATAGATCGGTAAACAACGGTTTCACTCCGTAGCTTTTGCTGATGGACTCGCAGCTCAAGAGAATTGTAGGTGGCATAACGCTACCAAGCGAATGATTAAACGATTGATCAGCTGATAAACGATCAGGCAGGACTGTTCAGGCCAGGCTGGATCGCGAAGGACTCAGTGTACGGGTTGGAGGGGAGAACTGCAAGAGGGGGGGGGATGGAAGCTGATGATCTTCTGTGCTCGCGCAACGCGCGGCCTAAGAAGGCCCTCGTTGCGCGCGCAGTAGAAGATCAATCAGCCCCCATCTCTGAAGAGAGAACGAGCGAGCTTGGAGGGAACATTTATATCGCTCGATGCGCGCAACGAAGGGCATGAGGTCGAGCGGGAGACCATTCCCGCTCGAGCTTGCCGTGGACTCAGTGCGGAACTACTTGGTTTGCGATAATTTCAAGGAGTTCAATCTCGAATACTAACGTTGCGCCGGGCTTGATAAGGGGGGGGCGGCCCTTGTCGCGATAGGCGAGACTCGACGGGCAGACCAACTTGCTCTTGCTGCCGACTTTTATCTGCTGCATCCCTTCCACCCAACACTTGCTCATTTCATTCATTCTGAGTGTCACCGGCCCACCCTGCTTGGCGGAATCATCGAACACTGTTCCGTCGATCAAGGTTCCTTGATAATGCACCTTCACCATGTCCGAGACTTTCGGAATGGCGCCGTTCCCCTCCTTGAGGGTCTTGAGGATTGCGCCGGACTCGGTTTTCTTGGCGCCGGACTCTGCTGCGACTTTCGCAAGGAACGCAGCTCCTGCTTTCTTTTCCGGTTCTGCGATGACCAAAGCACGGGCCTCTTGCAGCTGTTGAATTTTGGGGCCGAATGTCTGGAGGTCTACCTTGGGGGTCTTTTTGAGGACTCCATCGGTGATGCCTGATTTCAGGAGATCAAGTTCAGGCTCGCTCAGGCCGAAGGTGCCGATCGATTGGCTGATGGATAATCCCATGGCATAGAGGGTCTTTTGTTCATCGGTTGTGGGCTCTGGGGTCGCTGCGAATGATGCAGTGGTTCCAAGGCTGAGTACGGTCACCAAGCAGGAGACAACGAAACGCATGAGCTGCCCTTTCTTTGTATGTGACGGCGATGAATTCGATATCGCAAGGCCTGAAGTTCTACAAGTTATGCGATGTTGTGCATGGGGATCAAGACAAATTTGTCAACCTGGGGAAGCGAGGGCAGACTAGATGGTTTCCTGTGCTCGTGCAACATGCGGTCTCAGAAGGAAGGGGGAACCGCCAGACCATCCTTCTTGCTCGCAGAGCCCCCACGATGAAACGGTGGTCGCTCGATGCGCGCAGTGAAGGACAGTCTGGCGACTCCCCTGGGCGAGAAGGTGTGATAATGCAGAGAAGGAAACAGGAGGCCCTCGCTCGGGCTAATGGCACGTCACGGGAAATCGATTGCGAAGCAATCGGAGGGTAGGCGGGTGAAAAATGGTTG
Source organism: uncultured Nitrospira sp. (assembly GCA_964530675.1). GTDB lineage: Bacteria > Nitrospirota > Nitrospiria > Nitrospirales > Nitrospiraceae > Palsa-1315. Next base: position 9,165 of record CAZGYZ010000034.1, read on the forward strand.
CCAGCGGGTGGGCGGTGAGAAAATTTCGTGCAGTGGGAGACTATCTAGCCTGCCCTCAAGAGAGAAGATGGAAGAGCGTGGTTGCTCAATGCGCGCGGAAAAGGGCACGAGGCCGAGCGGGACATGCGCCCGCTCGGCTTTGTGAAGACTTCAGTGGGGGGCTTCCTTGGTCACGATTTCAAGGAGTTCGACTTCGAACACTAACGTCGCGCCGGGCTTGATCATAGGGGGGGCGCCTTTGTCGCCATAGGCGATGCTGGATGGGCAGACCAACTTGCTCTTGCTGCCGACTTTCATCTGTTGGACCCCTTCCGTCCAACACTTAATCACTTGATTCAATCCGAACGTGGCCGGCTCGCCCCGCTTGACGGAACTGTCGAATACCGTCCCGTCGGTCAGGGTGCCGTGATAGTGCACCTTCACGGTATCCGTGACTTTCGGGGTCGCGCCTTTTCCTTCCTTGATGGTCGTAAGGATCGCGCCGGACTCAGTTTTCTTGGCGCCGGATTCTGCTGCAGCTTTCGCGAGGAACGAAGCCCCTGCTTTTTTCTCCGCATCTGCAACGGCCGAGGCGCGGGCTTGTTGCAGCTGTTGAATCTTCGGGCCGAATGTCTGGAGGTCTACCTTGGGGGCCTTCTTGAGGACTCCATCGGTGATGCCTGATTTCACGAGATCAAGCTCAGCCTCACTCAGGCTGAAGGAACCGAGAGATTGGCTGATAGCCAATCCCAAGGCATAGACAGTTTTCTGTTCATCCGTCGTTGGCTCTTGGGCCGTCGCGAATGCCATAGTGGTCCCAAGACAAAGCAGGACTACCAAACAGGAGACAATGGAGCGCATGAGCTGTCCTTTCTTTTATGTGTGACTGCAGCAGATCGGCATTACAAGTTCTAGCCCTGCATAGGGTATGCGATGTTGCGGCAGGGCTCAAGACAATTATTCTTAACAGGATGCTGAAAATGCCCGCCAACTTCGTTCTCGGCTCATCAAAATCCTCAACGTACACCTAAGGGTACGCCTCCGGTTTCGACTCGCCTGCGGCCTTGCTGGACAGCCATTTTGAGCATCCTGCAAGTCACAATGATTTTTCGAACCTGCTACACACAAGAAGGCGAATCGATGTCAGGAAGACCCCATTACCAGCGGTGGCCCCAGTAGCCCAGTCCGTAGTAGCGCGGGCCGTAGTAGAACGGGGAGTAGTAATATGGTGATCCGTAGATCCACGGGCTTCCCAAGTAGAGGCCGAAGCCTACAGAGGGAGAGGTATAAAGAGAAGGGGCTGCTGGCACCATGACGGGTGGTCGTGCCAGTTGACGTTGCAGCTCGGCGCTCGCAGAGGCCTGGCGATCGAGCTGATCTTTTAAAAGTTTGACGGTTTCTTGTTGGGCTTGCAACTTTCCTTGGAGTGCTGCGATCTGGTCGCGCTGCGCCTCGGCAAACCCCTCTAAACAACGGGTATGGGCGTTGCCGGTATAATTCGAACATTCCCACAGTGTCTGCGACTCGCCAGCCTGGGCCGGTATCCAGGCCGACACCATCCCTATTGCGATCGCTCCGATGAGGAGCTGTGGCCATAGCTCAGCTGTCTTCCGAGGGAATTCTCGATGATGGAAGTTGTGATCGTTCATCGGTCTCCCTCCTGGTAGCGACTGCTATTAGCCTACCATGCGTTTGTGCATGAGAATAGGGGGCTGGCTGGTTTATCTTGTTTATCTGGTCTGTCTCGTTTGTTTGGTTAAACCAGATAGACCAGACAGACTAGATAGACCAGATCAACCTTCGGCCGTTGCGCCCTTGCCGAAGCCTAGCTAGAATCCGCCCACACCTATGCCAGAGCTGTCTTCATGGTTCTAGGATTCGCCATTCTCTATTTGCTCCTCTCGGTGGGGATCGGACTGGCTGCCGCTAGACGGGTTCATACCACGAAGGATTTTGCAGTGGCTGGTCGGAGCTTGCCGCTGCCGATCGTGATCGCAACGGTCTTTGCGACCTGGTTTGGCGCAGAGGCCGTACTTGGAATTTCTGCCACGTTTGTGAAGGAAGGGTTACGCGGCGTCGTCGCCGACCCCTTTGGCTCGAGTCTCTGCTTGATCCTGGTGGGGTTATTCTTTGCTCCCCGTTTCTATCGGCTGAATCTCCTGACCGTCGGCGATTTCTATCGTCTGCGGTACAATCGCGTCGTCGAGATTCTCTGTGCCGTCTGTATCGCCGCGTCCTATCTCGGATGGGTGGCGGCGCAGTTCAAAGTGTTCGGCTTAGTGTTGAACGTCGTCACGGATGGCGTAGTGAGTCAGCCGGTCGGGATGGTGATCGGCGCGGTGATTGTCCTGGTCTATACGACCTTCGGTGGCATGTTTTCCGTCGCCATTCTGGATTTTGTCCAAATCTCTGTAATCATGGGGGGGCTGCTCTATATCGCTTCTGTCATCAGCGGGTTGGTGGGGGGAGTGGGTGTTGTGATTGACCACGCGGCTGCAGCCGGTAAGTTGGATTTCTTTCCGCCGGCTACGTTTGTGGCCTGGGTCCCCTTCATTGGCGCCTGGATGACGATGATGTTGGGGTCAATCCCCCAACAAGACGTATTCCAACGTGTCACTTCGGCGAAGGACGAACGTACGGCCATACGCGGATCGATACTAGGCGGCACGCTCTACTTCTGCTTCTGTTTTGTGCCGATGTTTCTGGCCTATGCGGCAACGTTGATCGATCCGGCTCTATTCAATACGCTCCTCGCGCAGGACTCTCAGCTTGTGTTACCGACCTTGATCCTGCAGCACACGCCGGTCTTTGCGCAGATTGTATTTTTCGGGGCGGTCCTTTCGGCGGTGATGAGCTGTGCCAGCGCTACGCTATTGGCGCCGTCGGTGATATTGAGCGAGAACGTGATTAAAGGAGTGCTGCCTCACCTCAGCGATCGGGAATTTCTTCGGGTCATGCGGCTGGTTGTGGTGATCTTTGCCGTCCTGGTTTTGACGATTGCTCTAACCTCCAACTCCAGCATCTACCAGCTTGTGGTGGGTACCTATGAGGTGACGTTGGTAGCGGCCTTTGTTCCGCTCTGTGCCGGGCTTTTTTGGCCCCGAGCGACGACACAAGGGGCCTTGTGCGCCTTTGTGGCTGGGCTGACAACCTGGATAGGGCTGGAACTGTTCGGCCCGTCAGGCTCGATCTGGCACCCACAACTGGTCGGGTTTCTCATGGCGGTGGCAGGGATGATTGTCGGCTCGTTGCTGCCGCAGAAAATCGGAACCCGAAAAACGTAAAACTGACTGGTTGCTCTAGTTCGTTTGGTTTCTTTAGTTTATCTGGTTAGTCTGGTTCAACCAAATAAACGAAATAAACCAAATAACCAAATAAACCTGTTCCGCTTGTCTGTTATGCTGTGGTGAGGTTCAGAAATCG
>CAZGYZ010000035.1:0-12529 GCA_964530675.1 uncultured Nitrospira sp.
AGGTGAAAGGCATGAGTGCATCGGCGGCAGTTTCTGGATTGCCTGTCAAGGAGTTCGAGACGAGAATGGCGCTGTCTAGGCCCCTACTCTGCTGGCCTGCCAACTTGCTCGGTCCAGTCAGGAAAATGTCGCAGGGGTAGTCTCATTTCCTATAGGAGCTGGAGCTGTGACGATCGATACTTCATTTGAGCAGGCGCTTTCCAGTCCATTATAGGCGCTGACCGTAAAGTAGTAGAGGGTATTAGGGTCCAGGCTTGTGATCGTGGCAGAAGAGGAGTCAACGGATATGGAGTTTTCGTATATACAGCTACCCTCTTGGCCCGGTGATTGTCGTCCATAATGAACGAAATAGGCAGAGACTGAGGGGTCTGTGACCGGATCCCATGTGAGAGACGCAGTAGCGCTTGCGCCACTACTGGGAACTCCTGTGCCGACCGATTGGTTGCCGGTTTCTCCGCTGCATCCAGTAAAAAATGGCATGAGCGAAAGAAGGAGGCCAGTAACAAGGGCGGTTAGGTGTAACGGCTTGCGAGCAGTTTCTGTCACTCTGGTCCGCGGTAAGCAGTTTTGTTGTGTGGTTATATCGTTCATATGTTGCTCCGATTTAGCCATGGCCTACTTCCTGCGCGATGTAGGGCACAAGATCGACACGATTGGAGGTTGAGCAAGGTGTGTGCCATCGGGCTACGCCACAACTAGTTCATTTATTAGATAGTTTTATGCTGGCGAGATTGTGTGAAAACATCGGGTTTGTAGAATTTGAAGGAGAAGCCATACAGGTTCACGCCCTGCTGGCAGAGCATCGCTCTATTCCAACCCCCGCTTATCCAGCTGTGAGCACCTAGGAATAAATCGGAGAGTCAGATCGTGAGTGGGGCAGGTCCAGGCAAGAAAAGATGGAACGATCAGGGTTGAGTTACAGGGAGTGGATGTGAGGAATCTATAGAGCTCTCTCAGGGGACGGTTCTGTCTCGAAAAAATCGATATAGTAAGTAGGCATTGAGCATCATTACAATTGCGAAGATGCCGTAGGTGGTGAATGTGGTGGTCAGATGTAATTCGGTCAGAACCCGAGACAGTCCGAATGTGACGATCAAGGCATCGAAGGCCATGCAGATCCGTCTGAACGTTTCATGGTCCATCAAACGGATAAGATAGCTCCCAAGAGGAATGCCCACCAGGACACTGGGAATGATATAGGGAATGATTGCCATGCTTTCGTAGCTATAGAGTCCAATAAAGTAGTAGGCAATTCCCGTAAATACCCCTTCTGCCACTCGAATGACGCCCAGTGCGGCACGGAAATCCTGTTTGGCATATCCCTGATTGTTGAAAAGTACCGCAAGGGGAGGGCCTGAGATGGTCGTGACGGAGTATAGGGTTCCAATGCCCACTCCGAACGGTATCGCGATGGCTTTTTCAGCTTGGATGGGCTTTCTGATACCGGCAGCCTGGAGTAGAATTAACGGCAACAGCATGATGTAGGTCACAAATTTGACCCAGGCCGGATGAACGAGAGAGAGAATATAGCTGCCGATTCCTACACCGATCAGGAGGCCGATCAGGATGGGCGCCACGCGCCACCAAATGGTCGGAATGCTCTTGCGGTTGATGAAGAGGACATAGCCATTGATCACCAGCTCTACGAGCACTAGGGCTGGGTTCAGAATGCGATTGGTGTAAAACAGCAGCGCAACGGGAACCGTAATCGAAGAAAAGCCGTACCCCAAGGCGCCGTTGACGGTGGATGCCACAAGCGTGATAAGGGCGAGTACGGCAAGATCCATGTCTATCCTTTGCGATGCCCGGAGACAAAGTCGTCGAGTGTGTAGTGGTCCAAGATACCGGCAATGGCATCACGCACTGAACCCATCACATGCTGCACCGGACATTGTGCATGTTCGGCATAGGGGCAATCTCCACATTTCTGGTAGGCAGTTTTGCTTACGCATCCGATGGGAGCGAGGGGGCCATCCAAAATGCGAATCACTTGGCCGAGAGTAATCTCTCTCGGAGACTTGATCAACTCGTACCCGCCCTTTACTCCTCGACGGCTTGAGAGGAGGCCAGCTCGCTTCAAAGCCAAGAGAATTTGCTCAAGAAACTCAATCGGGATATGTTGGCGAGTTGCGATCTGGTGGCGTTGTAGCGTCGTCTTGCCATGCACGAGGGTGAGCTCAAGCAGCGCACGGAGTCCGTACTCGCTTTTTTTTGAAAGCTTCATTAGGAGTGTCGGCCTAATTATGAGTTAGTTAGTCAAGATATGTAACAATAGAGTACCGCGCTGCTTCCGTCAAGTGGGGTCTTGAAAAAATGAGAGAACTAGTTTAATGGCTGTAGTCTAAAATCTTCTCCATTCTGCAACAGAAACTTGATGCAACTTGTTGATCCTAGAGGGGTTGTGCCTTGACAGGCCCTGCATATTCCTGTTACGGTATTTCCTCATTTCACCGCGCCTAGCGCGAGAATTCAGACTTCCTCAACAACGACTGGACTGTTTGTGACCTTCCAGGATCTCATTCTCACGTTGCATCACTACTGGGCCGACCAAGGCTGCGTCATTCATCAACCCTATGATCTGGAGATGGGGGCGGGCACCTTTCATCCGGCCACGTTTCTCCGGTCCCTTGGTCCTGAGCCCTGGCGGGCGGCCTACCCCCAACCATGCCGGCGTCCTACGGATGGACGATACGGCGAGAATCCGAATCGGATGCAGCATTACTACCAGTATCAGGTCGTGCTGAAGCCGGCGCCGGACAATATTCAATCGTTGTACTTGGAAAGTCTGGCTCAATTGGGGATTAACCCGAAGCAGCACGACATCCGGTTCATTCAAGACGACTGGGAGTCTCCCACGCTGGGTGCCTGGGGCCTGGGCTGGGAGGTGCGACTCGATGGGATGGAGATCACCCAGTTCACCTACTTCCAGGAAATCGGCGGGATCGAGCTGAACCCCATTACCGTCGAAATCACCTACGGGACTGAACGCATCGCCATGTATCTGCAACAAGTGAATAATGTGTTTGACCTCGCCTGGAACGATTCCGTCACCTATGGAGATATCCATCACGAAACTGAAGTTCAATTTTCCACCTACAATTTCGAAGAAGGCGATGTGGCGATGCTCATGGCCACGTTTCAATCGTTCGAAGGGGAGTGCAAGCGGCTGCTGGCGAATCGCGACAAGCGGTTGATGCTTCCGGCCTACGAGTTCTGTATCAAATCATCGCACCTCTTCAATCTGCTCGATGCCCGTGGGGCGATCAGTGTGGCGGAGCGCACGGGCTATATCGCCAGAGTTCGCGCCCTTGCCCGTCAATGTGCCGAGCGCTATATCGAAGAACGGGCGGCGATGGGGCATCCGCTGCTCAATCGCGTGGCGGGGCATAGTGGAGCAAAGGTGTCGGGTTCTCGTTCCAAGTCCGTGGCTCGCCGCTCATAAGAACAGCAAAAAGATTCATGACAAAGAATCAGAAACCTCGTCCCCCCGTTCCTCCTGCGAAGAAAGGGAGTCGCCCTTCTCCAGTGACCGCTGCCGAGTTATTGCTGGAGATTGGTGTCGAAGAACTCCCCTACCAGTTCATCACTCCCGCCCTGGCGGCTCTCAAAGGTTCGGCTGAGCAGCTGTTGAAAGACCACCGTCTTGCATTTCAATCAGCCTGCACGCTGGGAACTCCACGGCGTTTGACCCTGGTGGTTACAGGCCTTGCGACCCAGCAAACTTCCATGGTCAAGGAAGCGATGGGGCCTTCGAAAGCGGTAGCGTTCGATCCCACCGGTCAGCCGACTAGAGCGGCGACAGGATTTGCCGCAGGACAAGGAGTCTCCGTCCAAGAGCTGCAAATTCGCCAGACTCCGAAGGGGGAATATCTTTTTGCGGTGAAGCAGGAACAGGGGCGACCCACCAATGTGGTCCTGAAAGAACTCCTCCCGCAGTTAATCTCGAAACTCTCTTTTCCGAAAGCGATGAAGTGGAATAGTACCGGTGTTCGGTTTGCTCGACCGGTGCGGTGGCTAGTTGCGCTATACGGAGGGGCCACGCTTCCGATCGAAGCCGCAGGGATTATTGCTGGTAACCGGACAGAAGGCCATCGCGTGTTAGGGAATGCGAAGGGAATTGTGGTTCGAGACTCCGAGTCCTATCTGAAGGGGCTTGAACGTCAGGGGGTTATTTCCGACCCAGAGCGCCGACGTCGCATGATTGAAGAACAGATCGCGACATTGTGCAAGAAAACCGGTTTCACATTGAATGTAGATGGAGACTTGTTGGATCAGGCGGTCTATACGACCGAATGTCCCAATGCCATTATCGGTTCCTTTAAGCCTGCCTATCTTGAGGTACCGCAAGAGATTTTGATCACCTCCATGAAAGAGCATCAGGGGTTCTTCTCCTTGATGCACAAAGAGACCGGGAAGCTCGTTCCCCATTTCATCGCGGTGACGAACAATCAAGCCAAAGATATGGGATTGATTCGCGAAGGCAACGAGCGGGTTTTGGCGGCGCGTCTGGCCGATGCGAAGTTCTTTTTTGATGAAGACCGGAAGGTCAAACTCGAGGAACGGGTGCCGAAGCTGGCCGGCGTCACGTTTCAACAGAAGCTCGGTACGATGGAGAAAAAACAGCAACGGATCAGGAAGCTGGTCAGCATGATCGCGACGAGTGTGCGACCTCAGGACTACGAATTGAAACAGACCTGCGAGAGGGCCGCGGATCTATGTAAGGCTGACCTTCTCACCGGTATGGTTGGTGAATTTCCGGAACTGCAGGGCATCATGGGGGGCGAGTACGCGAAACATGATGGTGAGTCTGAGGCGGTCAGTCAGGCCATCAGAGACCAATATCTGCCGCGATCGATAGAAGGTGAGTTGCCCAAGACCATCGCTGGTCAGGTGCTCTCCTTGGCCGACCGGTTGGATTCGGTGGCAGCTTTTTTCTACGTGGGTCTCGTGCCGACCGGATCGGAAGATCCTTTTGCCCTGCGCAGGAATGCCACGGCCATCGTCCGGATTATTCTTGAGAGTAATCTGCGCATCGATGTGGGGACATACGTCGATGCCGCGAGACAGCTTGTCATTGCCGAGGGCTTCAAGGGCGGGCAAGATTCCAGGCCGGAAGGCCGGCGCCGAATGATGGAATTCATTTTTGAGCGGGTTCGACACTATGGCAAGGTCGTCCACGCGCTACGAGATGATGTCATCGAAGCGGTACTCAAGCAAGCGCACGACAAGGCCTTAGACCTCGTGGATCTTGTCCAGAGAATGAAGGCGCTCGAAGCCGTGACCACAAAGCCGGAATTCGATCCTTTGATCGTCGGCTTCAAACGTGCGCACCGGCTCGTCGAGAAAGAGAAATGGGATCGCCAGCCGGTCGACAGCGCGCGGTTCGAACATCCCACGGAGTCGGCGCTCTATCAGGCTACAGTGGATGAACGGAAGAAGATGCTGGCTGCGATGACCCGCGGGGATTATGGCCAGGCCTTGGACTCGCTGGTGCGTCTGAAGCTCGCCATCGATGCGTTCTTTGCAGCGGTCATGGTCAATGCGGAGGATCCGGCCGTCCGGAGTAACCGCTTGTCGCTGCTTCAGGAAGTGGATGATTTCTTCAACTCATTCGCGGACTTTTCGCAGATTGTGGTACAAGGAGGGTAGAGACAGATGGTCAGGTGAGCCCCCCGTGCTCGCGCAACGCGCGGCTTGAGAAAGCCCTCGTTGGACGCGCGCAGTTGGGGACTCATCCTGACCACCTGTTCGGGTAAAGAGACGAGTTGGGTGAAAGCCATGGATCAATCATTGTCAGACGATCAGCGTCGGGCGAAGAGAGTCCGTCGGTTCACCATCGGCGTGACTCTTGCCATGATCATTCTCTGCAACGCGATTGTATTGGTTGGGTTATGGGCCAGCGGGATGAACCTCGATGAACTGGCAGCGACCCCTGATGTATTCAACTCCAAACAGGATATTTGTCTACGGCTCGGTTGGCAGCCTGTCACGGGAGCGCCGGAACCGGTGCGTCTCTGCTCGGAGTGGATCAATCTATCCGATCCGTCCGGCAAGACCCATCAGATTCAACGGGAGATCAAGGTTCGGCAAGGGCCTGACGGGCAGTATTATGCGGATCGGGGGATTCACGCCGACTATCGGTTGCTCATATTGATGCTGTTCGTGGTGGCAGTCATTGCATTCGGGTTGGCGGCGAAATGGTATTTGGTCAGCCGGTATCGACAGCGTCTTGAATCCACCGCCGGCCATGGGGCAGCACTCGTCCATTGAACTGAACTCAACGCGAAGGAGAGGGCAGCGTGGCAAAGAAATACGTGTACTACTTTGGTGACGGTAAAGCCGAAGGCACATCCAACATGAAGGAGCTCCTCGGCGGGAAGGGAGCCGGACTCGCAGAAATGACGAATCTCGGCATCTCCGTTCCGCCCGGCTTCACGATTTCCACCGAGGCTTGCGTTGAGTATTACAAAAACGGGAAACAATATCCTCCTGGTATGTGGGATGCCGCGTTGAAATCGCTCAAGCGGGTCGAGCGGTCGATGGGCATGGGGTTCGGCGACCCTGAGCGGCCTTTGCTGGTCTCCGTCAGGTCCGGCGCCAGGGCTTCAATGCCCGGCATGATGGACACGGTGCTGAATGTCGGTCTGACCACCAAGACGGTCGAGGGGCTGGCGGTAAAAACACGCAATGACCGGTTTGCCCAGGATAGCTATCGGCGCTTTGTGTCCATGTACGGCAGCATCGTCATGGGCGTGCCGCGCGAACATTTCGAAGCGATCCTCAAGCACAAGAAGGCTGAGGTAGGCGTGGCGCACGAGACTCATCTCGATGCGCGGCACCTCCGGGAATTGGTATCCAGCTTCAAGGCGCTCATCAAGGAAGAGACGAAGAAAGAGTTTCCCGATGAGCCGCTGGAGCAGCTTCGCTTGGCCATCAATGCCGTCTTTTCGTCGTGGTTTGGCGCGCGGTCCGTCACCTATCGGCGTCTCTATGGGATTCCCGACTCATGGGGTACGGCCATCAACGTGGTGGCGATGGTATTTGGCAATATGGGAGAAACGAGCGGTACCGGTGTGGCGTTCACGCGCGACCCGGCCTCCGGCGACAAGAATTTTTTCGGTGAGTGTTTGATGAATGCCCAAGGGGAAGATGTCGTGGCCGGCATCAGGACTCCACTTCCGGTGAATGCGCTGGCGAAGAATGTACCTGAGGCCTACAAGGAATTGGAGCATACCTACAAGAAGCTCGAAAAACATTACCGGGATATGCTCGATTTGGAGTTTACGATCCAAGAGGGGAAGCTCTACATGCTGCAGACCCGGGTCGGCAAACGGACGGGTATTTCCGCTGTAAAGATTGCGGTCGATATGGTGAGAGAAGGCCTCATTTCGAAGCAGGAAGCGGTGCAGCGGATTGGGCCGGAACAATTGGCGCAATATCTCTACCCGATTTTTGACACGAAAGAAGAGTCGAAATCTAATCCGCTTGGCAAAGGGCTCCCAGCTGGTCCTGGCGCAGCAGCCGGGAAGATTGCCCTCACCCCCGATCGGGCCGTGACGATGAAAGCGGCCGGTACCCGCGTGGTGTTGGTTCGCCAGGAAACGAGCCCGGACGATATACATGGGATGAACGCTGCGGCGGGATTCTTGACGGCACGAGGCGGGATGACATCCCATGCTGCGGTGGTTGCCCGGCAAATGGGCAAGGTCTGTGTGGCCGGCTGCGATGCGGTGGAAGTGTTGGACGGCCAATCCGTTCGTATCGGGGCAAAAGTGTTTCGCGAGGGGGACTATCTTTCGATCAACGGTTCGACCGGAAATGTGTACGAAGGGGACCTCCCTGTCGTCGAATCTGAAATTATTCAAGTCATCCAGGGCCAGTTGGATGCGAAGCAGTCGGACAAATACCAGCGTTTTGCGTTGATTCTGTCATGGGCCGACAGCGTGCGGACGCTTCGTGTCCGCGCCAACGCCGACGTGCCGGATCAGGCGAAAATCGCGCGAGGTTTCGGGGCGGAAGGGATTGGACTCTGTCGGACAGAGCATATGTTCTTCGCCGAGGATCGCATCCCGATCATGCAGAAGATGATTCTGGCGCGAAGCAAAGAAGAGCGTGAAAAGTTTCTCGATCAGCTCCTGCCGCTGCAAAAACAGGATTTTATCGGGCTCTACCGCGAGATGGCGGGTTATCCGGTCACCATCCGTCTGCTCGATCCACCATTACACGAATTTCTGCCGAAGCGTGAAGATTTGATGGTGGAAATTGCGCAGCTGGAGTTGACCGGGCGCGACGGATCCAGGCTTGAGGAAAAGCGCCGGTTGCTGGCTCGCGTCGAGGAGCTCCATGAGTTCAATCCTATGCTCGGGTTACGTGGCTGTCGGCTCGGCATTACGATGCCGGAGATTACTCGTATGCAGGCTCGGGCCATCATGGAAGCCGCGTGTGAGTTGGCCAAGGAAGGGAAGAAGATCGTCCCGGAGATCATGATCCCACTGGTGGGAATGGTCTCAGAAATGAAGGCGCAGAAAGATTTGATCCGCGAGGTGGCGCAGGAGACGATGAAGCGGTACAGCGTGAAACTCTCCTATCTCGTGGGCACGATGATCGAACTGCCCCGTGCCGCCGTGACGGCGGACCGTATTGCGACAGAGGCGGAGTTCTTTTCGTTCGGGACGAACGATCTTACCCAGACCACGTTCGGTTTCTCCCGTGACGATGCCGCAAAGTTCATCGATTTTTATCGGACTGCAAACATTCTGGAATCCGATCCCTTCGCGGTGCTCGACCGAGAAGGGGTGGGGGCCTTGATGAGGCAGGCTATTGCCGGAGGCCGGAAAACCCGTCCCGGGATTAAGCTCGGCATCTGCGGTGAGCATGGCGGTGATCCCAGTTCCGTTGAGTTCTGTCATGAACTTGGATTGGACTACGTGAGCTGCTCGCCCTACCGTGTCCCCATTGCGCGGCTTGCAGCAGCTCATGGAGCTTTGGCCGAAGCCGGGTCGAGAGGTTCGCTCCCCACGCGCAAGGTGCCAGGGGCCAGCGCGAAGGCGAAAAAGGCGTCGATGAAGACCACGAAGACGAAGTCGGCTCAGCGGCCTCGCAGCCGATCGCGCGTCACGCGCAAGAAACGGTGACCCCTACCACACCGCACCGCCACTTCATGACCCTGGCGCTTCGTCTCGCGGCGAAGGGCCGGGGCAAGACCAGTCCCAATCCCATGGTCGGAGCCCTCGTAGTGAAGAATGGCCGCATCGTGGGCCGCGGATACCATCACGGTCCAGGGCAACCTCACGCAGAAATTATTGCGCTCAACCAAGCGGGGTCACGAGCTAACGGTGCGACGTTGTACGTCACGCTCGAGCCCTGCTGCCATCTCCTCAAACGAACCCCACCTTGTGTGCCGGCAGTGATTCAATCGGGCGTGCGGCAAGTGGTGGTTGCGATGGTTGATCCCAATCCCTCAGTCAAAGGACGAGGCATTGCCGCCTTTCGTCGGGCCGGAATCATGGTGACGACGGGTACTGCACAAGAGGAAGCGGCTCAGTTGAATCGCGCCTATCTCCACTGGGTGAGGACTGGACGTCCTTATGTGATTCTGAAAGCCGGAATGACATTGGATGGAAAGATTGCCACGGCGAAGGGGGAATCGCGATGGATTACCGGTCCGCGCGCGCGGCAAGAGGCGCATCGACTTCGGAGTCAGGTGGATGCCGTGGTCGTCGGGGTCGGCACCGTCATTCACGATGATCCCGCGCTGACGGCGCGATTGTCCGATCGTCCACTCAAGTTGGCGCCGAAGCAACCGTTGCGTGTCGTGCTCGATAGCCGACTCAGGACATCACCGACGGCGCGGATCTGTGCCAAACAGGATCAGGCAAAGACATTGATCGTCACCACCAGCCGTGCATCCCGGCCCCGCCACCCATTTGAACGGGCAGGGGTAGAGATCCTGTCCCTCTCGAAGAAGAAGGGGCGGGTCTCGCTTTCGGCGCTTATGACTGTGCTGGGCAAGCGCGGGATCACTTCTGTGCTCATCGAGGGAGGCAGCACCATCAATGCCGCAGTGTTACGCGAGAAACTCGTCAATCACGTCCTGTTCTATGTGGCTCCCACTTTGCTCGGAGGACAGGATGCCAAGGCAGTGATCGGCGACCGTAGTCCGGAGCGCCTGGCGCAGGCACTGACATTGCGCCACGTCACGGTTCGCCGCATCGGGGATGATATGGTCGTGGAAGGGGATCTGTGACGCGCAGGCTTCTTTCTGGCGCTTGTTGTGCAGAAGCAGGGGGCATGAGAACGGGGTGGCGGATCCAGCTTGGAACAACTGTGGGGATGTTCGTCGCCGTGATCTGGTTGGCCACGTCCCTGTATGCCGGTCCGGTGCAATCAGAAACATGCGCGTTGTCACCGGACCATGCCGGACTGACGTTTACGCTTGAGAAGGTCGATTCTAACTGGGCCTGCCTGTTGCAAGAGATCATTGGCAACTACACCACAACGAACAAGCTTGGGCCGTTGCGAACGCCCTTACCTGAAGCAGTCTATGTGTATCTATTAGATCGTCCGCCCATGACCGCAACCTTGGTCAACCGTCTTGGCATCGCGCCCTATCAATCAGAAATGCGAGGGGCTGGTCGCTATTGGGCTACCGATGGCGAAGGGACAGGAGGAATCGTCCAACTCGTCTTTCAGGATCGCACAAGCCGGGTCTATTATCTGGAAGGTTCGCACAACAGCCGGTTCCTTCCCGATGTCACCGGCAAGGCCGTGGTGCTGCTCAGGATAAATCCGCTCATTGACTCTGACGGAGCTGAGGCAGTGGAAAGCACGTTGGTTACCTACACCAGATTGAACAATCGCTTACTGTCCGGATTTGTCTCGCTGTTTCGCTCGCTGGTTAGCAGCATGGTGACGCGGAAATTGACGCAGGGTGTCGATTCCGTCAACCGGTTGAGTCCGATGATCCTGCAACAACCTGATCGAGTGTTGTCCGAGGCAATGAAACCACCCGCGTTGTCCTCCGACGAGGTGGATTTCTTAAAACACATGCTGGTGAATGTGCGCCATCTCAGCGGCGCGAGCCCATCCAGAACGACTTCACCATGACGACGTCGCGCAGCTTCACGTTGCTCTGCACCGTCGGCGTCTTTTGTTTTATCAGCTACAACATGGTCCGGATGCCGGTGCTGGCGCTGTTTGCGGAATCTTTGGGGGCCAGCCCTGAGCGCATAGGGCTCATCGTGTCGGTCTCCACGCTTACCGGGGTTCTCCTCAAGCTGCCGTCTGGTGCGCTATCCGATATCTACGGTCGGCGGTTTCTGCTGCAGATCGGCGTGGTCGCATTTGGGCTCCCGCCGTTTCTCTACCCCTGGGTGACGGATCTGGATGCCTTGACAGCCCTGCGCTTCTTCCATGGGCTGGCCACTGCTATCTTCGCGCCGAGCGCACTGGCGACCGTGGCGGATCTCTATCGAGAGCGGCGAGGCGCCGCGCTCGGCACCTACACAGCCTCAACGCAATGCGGCGCGTTACTCGGGCCGTTTATCGGCGGCTATTTGATCTACGCGTCGGGATTCTCCGCTGCCTTCGTGACGGCTGGCATATTCGGCTGCATCGCGATTGCCATCTTCTACAGCCTGCACCTCACACCGCCACCCCCGCGTGTTCAGGAAAAGGGGATGGCCCCGCTGCTGGCGGAGATGTGGAAGGGTTTCAGAGTGGTTGCCAAGAATCGCAAGGTTCTCATTACCAGCTCGACCGATGCAGCCAAGATGATTGCGAACGGGGCCTTGATGGCATTTCTTCCACTCTATGGTGTCTCTGCGGGATTGAATCCTGGAGAAGTCGGGCTACTGTTTACGGTCCAGGCCCTCACATCGCTCGTCTCCAAGCCGATTATGGGCCGGGTGTCAGACAGCATCGGGCGTCAACCGCTCATCATCATCGGTCTCGTGATCTGTGCAGCAACCTTTGTCTGTATCCCACAGGTCTCGATATTCTGGCTGTTATTGGCGCTTTCGGCGGGCTTCGGATTCGGCGAAGCTGTCGTCTCCTCCTCTTCCTCTGCTCTGGTCGCGGACAGTTCCGAGTTCAAGGGGATCGGGGCTGGAATGGGTATGCAAGGAACGATCGGAGACATCGGCCATGCCGGCGGCCCGCTTCTGGCAGGGATTCTGATTGCGCGCCTGGATTATGCCAATGCCTTTGCCATCATCGCCGGTCTGCAGCTTATTGCGGCGGCGGTATTCTGGATGACGATGAGACGGGCGTAGCTTCGGTGGGATATAATGGGCCGGTGATGAACGCGATCGCGACAGAGAATATCGTCATTGGCGTACTGGCCAGCATCGGCGTGCTCGTGCTGCTCGTGATGGTTGTCTATGTAGTTCGGCAAATGTTCAGTCAGAAAGGGGAATAGGCTCCGTGTTTGAGCTTCTCCAGGATATTCAAAATGGCCTCCGGCAAGGCCGCAGTGAGCGGCTAGCCGAGGCGTACTGTCTGTAAGTACGTCGAGGCTGGGCGAGAAGCG
>CAZGYZ010000036.1:0-12348 GCA_964530675.1 uncultured Nitrospira sp.
AATCAGCTTGTTGGAATGATCACGTTGCGGGATGTCTTAATACCGCTCTATCCTAACTACGGCGACTATATTCATGACAACGTACACAGCCGGAGCTTTGTCGAGATGGAAGATGGGTATCCCGAGGTACTTGGTGGAAAAGTCGAAGATATCATGAGCAAGAATCCAATGACGGTCGCGCCCCACGATCCTATTTTAGAAGCCGCCTCGTACATGGGCCTCAAGAACTTCCGGCGCATCCCCGTCGTCGACAAGGGCAGGATTGTCGGGATGGTCAGTATCGGCGACATCAACCGCGGGTTATTCTTTGAGAAAGGGATGCAGCACTGAGCGAGGATGCGTTCGAGCATTGTCCAGATGGATAAGATTACCTGCATCAAGACTACAATGCCGAGCCCGTTTCCACTCACGGCCATTTGCATCAATACGCACGACACCAAGACCTTCCGTTTGGGTTTTCTGCCGATGCCGCCTTGGATCTATTTCCCAGCGATCCCCCTCTATGTCCACGCCACAATCAACGGCAAGTCTGTGAAACGTCCCCCCACGCTCTCGTCTCTACAGGGTGCTGCGGGCTTCTTCGATCTCACCGTGAAATGCTACGAAGCAGGCGTCATGTCGAAGTATCTGCATGAGCAACGAGTGGATGATACTGTACTGATGAGTGGTTCTCGCTAGTCTCGCCCTTCTCGCTTAAGTCATGGATCGGCGATTGCCGCAGAAGCGCTCATGAATAATGCGGGTTAGGCTTGGCTGGCCGAGGAAATTGAGCAGCTAGTCGCCGTCTTACGCATCACCCATTGGCGACTTTCTGCGGCGGTCGCCCATGATGTTTTTCTCCCAGAGTACTCATCTTATTTTTGCCTCATTCTGCGCCGGAGTCTTGTGAAGCTGGCACGGTGTATGCGCGTACATGCTCGAGAAAATATGGGTACAGGCTTGTTGACATTCGTTGAAGAGGGGTTATACGGTGATGTCGTACGTACAACATTTCATGTGAAACGGGACGGCCCCGCGTACGTACGGTCAATGCAATCTCCAAGGTCACTCCGAACCAAGGAGGAGGTGGAAATGGAAGGCCTTAATCCACCGGACCACAACGGCCCGCCGAGTCATGGGCGGGCTTCTCGTCAGTTACGCTAGTCGGTTCTCCATCGGCTCTCGTCTTGCCGCCCAGGCACTATTCACAATAAAAAATATACCGATGAGCCGTTGGAGGTGTCTGGGCCGGTATGGTGAATACCAGCGGCTTCAGAGAGCCGAGTCTCCTCTGACGAGTCGTCCCTTAACCCCATTCCTCGCACGGGTCTTCATTATCATTATCCAGAGATGTTTCTCGCGTACGCGAGAAGGAGGTAAGGAACATGTCTAGTACAACATGGGGAGGTTCCGACCGGGGGTATGACATGTCACTCTGGTACGATTCCAGGCTCCTCAAGATCGGCTGGTTTGCAATCTTGTTTGCGGTGGGATCCGAGGTCGTGTTTCAGCGCGTGTTTGGCTACTCACATGGATTGGACTCGATGACGCCGGAGTTCGAAAGCGTCTGGATGGGCCTGTGGAAGTTTAACGTGATTTCCAACATCATCAACGCGTCCGCGATCTTTGGGTGGCTTTGGAGTACGCGGGATCGTGATCTGGCTAACTTGGCTCCCAAGACGGAGCTCAAGCGGTATTTTTACTGGATGATGTGGCTTGCATGTTATGTCTTCGGCGTCTACTGGGCGGGAAGTTACACGCTCGAGCAGGACGCGTCGTGGCATCAGGTAATCATTCGCGATACGAGCTTCACAGCCAGCCATATCATCGCGTTCTACTTCACGTTCCCGCTCTATATCACCATGGGAGTCGCGAGCTATCTCTATGCCATGACCCGGCTGCCGCAGTTCAGCAAGGCGGTCTCGTTCCCGTTGGTGGGGGCGATCGTAGGGCCGATGATGATTCTCCCGAATGTAGGACTCAATGAGTGGGGCCATGCGTTCTGGTTCGTCGATGAACTCTTTGCGGCGCCGTTGCACTGGGGCTTCGTGACCTTGGGCTGGTGCGGGTTGTTCGGTGGTACGGGAGGTGTGGCGGCGCAGATCGTCGCGCGCATGTCCAACCTGGCCGATGTGGTCTGGAACAATGAGAGCAAGGACTGTTTGCACGTGATCCCATACTAAGACGGGCCGTTGTCTTCGTGGGCTGGCCACAGGCCGGCTGGAGAAAGAGACCGTCGGCGTCCTCAGCGCCATCCAGGGGCGACCTCCTACGTCGGTGGGAGGTCGCCTCTGTTGTTTTGTTTGTGAACGAGCCGAACGCGGCGGGGCGTTGCTCCCTGGTCATTCTACGGCCCAAAGCGTGTAGCCAGACGCATCAGACTTCTGCCGTGTGAGCGACGGAATTTTTCGACCACCGGAAATACGAGTGCGGCAAAGTCCCAGTAGCGCATGCGGATCGCGTCCGAATGGGTCCCGGCTTGGAAGACGATCTCCTCGTCCTCCGTGAGCGATTGATCGACATACACAGGGATCTTATATAGGTTGCCGAATGGCGGCATGGCGCCCAATTCGCAGTCTGGAAATAGGCCTGTGATCTCGTTCTCAGTCGCGAGGCTTACTGAATGGGAGGCGAAGACAGTCCTCAAGCGATGGAGATCCACGTCCCAACTTGCCGGCAGCACCGTCATGACGAACCGCTTATCCACCTTTACGATCACGACCTTGGCCATCTCCTTCTCCGGGGTATGGAGCATCTGCGCAATGGCAAGGGCGCGAAACGCTTCCGGGTGGGGCAACACATCATAATGAACTCGTTCATGATCGAGGTACGCGTTGAGTGTTCGTGAGATGGACATGGTGACACCTCCTGTGGTGGCGTGACCTCCCGGCAGAGGTCGCTGCTGGAATGGTTGAGAGGGATGGAGGACTGCTCGACAACGACGTGACTGTGGCAGGGGCGTGTTTCATGATCAAGGCTCCGCTGTGATCATGATGGCTCACTTGATATGTCGAATATACGCCGTTTGCAATGTCCATGTCTTGGAGAAAAATCACATGCAAAATAACGAGTTGAACAATAAGGGCGGAGGCGGGCTAGCCAGGTCAGGAAAGTCAAAGATGATGCCACCCATGTTGAAAGATCGCATCGTCTGCCCGCCGCGGATATTACCGCGGACCCTTGACATTCCCTCTCCGGAAGCGTTGCAATGGAGGGCAGCGGTACCTTCATTGCAGCCTCGGGCATTACGCACTGGTGCCCCATGAGGAAGCGGGTCAGTCTTCAACGCTCGATCACGCTCTCGGTCCTCTCCATCGGTTTGCTCTCCGGCGCATTCGGTCTGGCCTATTCGTATTGGCAGACAAAACACTCGTTCCGCGAGGCTATCGGCCTCGGGTTTCAGGAGCTTGCCCGCCAGAGTGCTGATAAGGTTGGGTTAATTCTAGAAAAAGAGATCGAGTGGGTGGAACGGCTCAGTTCCCTTCCCCAGGTTCGTGAAGCAGTCCGAGATGGCACTCGACTGACCTTCGACCAGCAGATCCTTGAGCGGTGGAAGGAGTCGCAGCGGCCATATTTTCGATCACTGGAAATCCTTGATCGCCAAGGCCGTTCGGTTGGCGGAGCGACCAGCGAAGACATCAAGACGCAGTACAGCAGACAACCTTGGTGGTCGGTCGTTTTCGATCAGCGACGATTATGGGTGGGGAAACTTCGTCTCGACGAAATGGGAGATGGGGATTTGGAAATCGCTGTGCCGATCGTCAGTGATGATGGGACTGTATTGGGCGCGATGAAGGCGGTAATCGAGAAGGACCAACTCTTGACCTCGGTTCTTCGAAGTAGGATCGGCGATACCGGCCATGTCATGCTGGTCGGACCCCAAGGGACTGTGTTGGCCTGTCCGCTCCTGTCGCCTGGACGACATACGGCTCTTATTGGACCGCTGAGAGACTCGCTCGCCTCGGGCCATTCTTTACCCGAAGCTGCCTGGATGGAAGCCGAGGACGATGCCCACGGTCAAGGAGGCGGGATCGTGGGGTTTGCATCCGTGGCGCTCCAGCCAAATATCGTCCAGGCGGAAACCTGGTCCATTCTCGTCCGTCAAGATCCCGACGAAGCCTATGCGCCCTTGCGGCTACTCCTGTGGAAACTCGTGGCGTTCGGCATGCTGGTCTTTGCCGTGGTCGCACTACTTCGGTGGCGCCTCGGTCGCCGCATTGTGCAACCAATCAACGCGTTGGTCGAGCGTGTGCAACACTTTGGACAGCAGAGCCGCGAAAAACCGATGATGCTCACGCAGTCTACCGGCATTGAGGAGATCGATACTTTGGCTGCGAGTTTCAATGAATTAGCGGGGCGGCTGGAGCGTACATCACAGGAGCGGGAGCGGTATGTGAGCGAACTCGAGCGAGCGAACCAGGAGCTGGTCATTTCCGAGGAGCATTATCGGATGTTGTGGGATCATTCGACGGATACCAGGTTACTCGTCAACGAGGAGGGAATCATTCAGGCTGTCAATCGTCGAGGCGAGATGAAATTGGGGGTACCGGCTGATCGTCTGATCGGCACGAAGGTGGAGGATCTCTTTCGGGAGGAGGATCGTGCTCGGTTGCGCCGCTTGTTGGAAGCGGTCATCGTTACCAAGAAAGAAGAGCCTGCCGGCGAGATGCGGATGCCCTCACCGATTGAAGGCGCGCTCATCATGGAAGTCGATCTCGTCCCGGTTGAGAACGCTGGGTCGCCGGTCGCCGTCATGGTACAGCTGAGCGACCTCACAGAAAAGAAGCGCCTCGAAGAGCAGTTGATTCGTTCGGAGCGCCTCGCCTCGCTCAGTCAGTTTTCCTCAATGTTCGCCCATGATATACGAAATCCGTTGGTGGGGATCAAAAAGACATTGGAGTTGCTCGAACAAGATGAGGGGGCGCAGCCGGCCGCGCATCGGCAATGGCGAGAGGATATGCGATTGACGATCGACCTGTTGCTTGGCATGATCAATGACATGCTGGATGTCTATCAAGAAAGCTACTCAGGGCTGCCACTCTTGACGTCGACGGTGTCCGTCAAAGGCCTCGTCGCCGACGTGGTGCAGCTCTTCCGATCCGAAGCCGCCGCGAAGCGGAGCAGTTTTCATCTCGAGGTGCCGGATGACGATGTCGTGATTACAGCCGACCGGCGCCGCCTTTTTCGGGTGCTCATCAATCTCGTGCACAACGCGCTCAAGTTTTCTCCACAAGGGGGAACGATTACGGTGGCGGTTCAGGTGGAGGCGCGCGAATATACGGGTGGGGAATCTCATAGTATGTCGCCCTTCCAGGCCACTATTCAGGTTGCGGACGAAGGCCCCGGCATTGCCCCTGAGGATCTGCCTCATCTGTTCGAAATGTTTGGCAGGAGAAAAGATCCCGGAGATATTCGAATCGGACGGGGGTTGGGATTGCACTTTTGCCGTCTGGTGGTGGCGGCCCATCAGGGGAAGATTCGGGCAGAGAATCGTTCTTCCGGCGGCGCAGTCTTTTTTGTTGAACTGCCGCTGAATCAGGAGATCTATGCCTGCCACATTGCTGATTGCTGAGGATCAACGGCTCTTTAGGCAGAGTCTGCGGCTGCTCCTCGAACGGGAGTCTGACCTGCGAGTGGTCGGAGAAGCGACCGATGGGCATGAAGCGTTCGATCTGGCGATGAAAACCAAGCCGGATATGATCCTGATGGATGTGGATATGCCGAGGCTTGATGGGGTGACAGCCACGCGCCTGATCAAAGGCTGTCTCCCAGACGTGAAGGTGTTGATGCTGTCGGTCCATGATGAAGACGCGAGGATCGTGGCGGCAGTCCAGGCCGGCGCCTGCGGCTACATTCTGAAGGATGCCGATCATGCCGAGTTTCTTCGGATTATCCGAGCCACCTACCGGGGAAAACAAGTCCATTCCCCCTTTATGCCGGACGGCTTTGCCCGGAAAGTGGTCTCAGCATTGCAAGAGGCTGGGAGTGGAACTTCCGCCGGAGTTGCACTCTTGACTGAGCGCGAGCGGGAGATCCTCGCGCACGCCGCATCGGGACGGGGCAATAAAGACATCGCGGATCAGTTGTGTGTCTCGCTTGATACCGTGAAGACCCACCTCCACCATATCTATCGCAAGCTCGGCGTCGCAGGCCGGGTCGAAGCGGTCCTGGCCTATCTCAACAACAAATAATGTACGCGTATCTTCCACTCCCTCACCCGAACGGTGTACGCAAAAACCATCCTTTGGGCGATGGGCATCGTTGACCGCCTTCGATAGAATAATGCCAAATCAGAGTGAAGATCAAAGGCAGCCCGTAGGTGGGGCATTGAACTTTTTACGAGGAAAGGAGGCGAAGCGAAGAACAGATTGGGTTCTAGCTCCATCGGTGTTGACACTCTTCGATTGAATAAAGAAAGGAGACTCCCATGAAAAGAATACTCGCGACAATCATTTCGGTCTCCTGTGCGCTGGTTCTGTTCGCCGGGGGGGTCGCATTGGCTCAAACGACGAATTGGATGGATGAACTCAGCGGCTCGGTAAGTTTTTATAAAAACCGGTATCCCGCCACCAATAATGTGCCAGCCAACTGGGAACCCTATCTCAGCGAGCTGACTCTCATGAAGAAAGCGGCGATACGGGGAGATCAAGAGACAGTGCGGGTTGGAATGAGCAAGTGGTTCAAGATGCTTAAGGACCGGGACCATGGAATTAACCCGAAGGCAGCAGACGAGCTCTTCAGAATAGCGGTGTTGGCGACGCCCTTTGAGGAATACAAAATTTCCGTCCCGACGAAGTAGGGAGATGGGTTCTAAGTAGGGCAGTACGCAAGTGACGGGCGGGCAGTGGTCGGCTGTTTTTGAACAAGGGAAAGGCCAACGCTGTCCGCCCGAGGCAGCAGCTCTCTCAGGGGCCCGAGAAATGTGAGGTGTGAAAGGTGAAACGTAGGGCCGCCAAGGGCTTCTCCTTGGAAGTTTCTCACGTTTGACGACGCACGCCTCACGGATCACTGGCCGTTCTTTTTGAGCATCCGAGGGGTGCTCTTTTTTTGTTCAGATCTATAGGCCATCGAAGTTTCGCCGATCACGTCATGATCGACATCATCGGTTTTAGTGAAGAAGCCGGCTTACACGTCTTGACTTCACCTGTGACCAACCGTACCATCCAGCTCTCAGGGGTTTCCTATCTGTAATCTCGCGGACAGGGGATCACGTTTCACGAATTTTACCACCATGTGCACGTAGTAGGGTCGACGTTATGGCGAGTCGCCTGCAGTGGGCTATCGCATCGCTCCTGGCCTGCACCATGTCCGGTTGGGCAAGCAGCGAAGGTGCTTGTGCAAAGGATCGTCAACCGGAACCCGGCGCTCCCCTTCACACCATCCTTGAATTCGAGACGACCGCTCGTCTCTTGGCGGTCCTGCTCGATTCCGGTCGAAACGTCATCAACGAACACCAAGTCCTGTCCAATGAGCAGGAAAAAATGGAAAAAGATTTTACCGCTGACTTGTTTGAGCGACAATTACTGGATGTCTTTCGCAGTCGCTCAGGTACCGACCTGGGGAATCTTGGGGAGGCGCGAATTCCGGCCGGCGCGAAGAAGCTACTCAAAGAACTGGTTTTAGACAGTAAACAGGTGGTCGCGGAAGCTCAAGTAGAGATTCACCGGCCAGGTGGCAAACTCAAAGAGTTAATCCCTGCCATTTTCGGCTCACGAGTGGCTACCCGATTCACCGAACGGACACACGTGCGGCTGAAGCAGACGGCGCTGACACCTCGCAATCCCCTCAACGCGCCGGATACTGCTGAGCGAGCGGCATTGGAGGCGTTTGCCGATCCAACGTACCCTCTTGAGAAAGTGATCAGCGAAGTGACAGCGAAGAGCGGGTCGTTGCGCCTGATGTTTCCGCTCTATACGACGAGGAAATGCTTGGATTGTCACGGCGACCCTAAAGGGGAGTTGGACCGGACCGGCTATCCTCGTGAGGGGCTCAAACTCGGGCAAAATGCTGGTGCGATTAGTGTAGTGATTCCGATTCGACCATGAGACGAACAGCATTGTTTCTCTGGATAATGATCGTCGCAGGTTCCACCAGCGTCTGGGGGGCCGAGCGGCCGGACGCACCAGCTGCGAAACCGGCTGGTAGCGGGGTCATTGTCCACAGCGACGGGTATATCCTGACGGCGGAGCATGTCATCGCCAATGCGAAACGGATCTTCGTCCTCACCGCCGGAGAATTCCGCGCGCCGGCGACCCTCGTCAGCACCGATTCCGAACACGACCTCGCCTTGCTCAAGATTGAAACGGTCGGATTGACGGAAGCGCCCATCGGCTATGCTGGCGCCGTCAGACTCGATCAAGAAATCATCACCGTCGGATTTTCGTTCGGTCTCAGGGAAGTGTCCGTGGCCCGCGGTCGAATTGCAGCAATGCGGACGAGGGGTGTCCAGAGGGTTTTTCAAGTGGATGCGGCCATCAACCCCGGCAACAGTGGAGGCCCCATCTTCAACGGACGTGGAGAGGTGGTCGGTGTGATGACCAGCAAATTCAGCCACCCTTCCGGTATCGTGCCGGAAGGGATGTCTTTTGCAGTGCCGATCAGCTACGCTACGCCACTCCTCGCGAATATTCCTGATTTCGACTTTACGATGATCGGGAAAGGAAGGAAGAATGGCAAGCGAAGCGGTGAGGGCAAAGGTCTTGCTCAAGAGGTCGTCCGGACCACGGTACTTATCGAGACTGTCAGAAACACCGAGGTTGCCTCGACGCCGCCGGATCAAGCCCAGGTTGCTGGAGCATCGCCCAAGAACGATCATCCGGCGATTGCATCGCATCGCCTCCAGCCGAGTCCGTCACGCGATCAAGGTCCGCATGCACCGGATGAGAAGGCGATTGCGCGGGTGAATAGTCAACTCAGGGCTGCGCAGGAAGAGGAACTGAAGCAACTGGCCCAACGCGGCATCGCTCAACCGGATGGGATGGTATTGATTCCAGCCGGAGAGTTTTGGATGGGTGCGGAGGATGGATTGCAGGATGCTCGTCCTTTACACCGGGTGCATCTCAGTTCCTACTGGTTCGACAAATACGAAGTGACGAATGCGCGGTATCGACAGTGTGTGGAAGGAGGCGGCTGCACGGTGCCCAAAGACCGCCAGGCGTTCGAGGATCTTGCGCGCACGCAGCATCCGGTGACCAACATTACGTGGAGCCAGGCGCGAGCCTTTTGTCAGTGGCAAGGTAAACGATTGCCGACAGAGGCCGAATGGGAAAAGGCGGCGCGAGGGACGGATGGTCGCCGCTACCCCTGGGGCAATGACGAGGAAGTCGTGAGAAGCCGTGTGAGAAATGGGGAGATCAAGGCTGGCACCAACAGAACTGAGCCGATCGGGCTCCAGGCGGGAACGGCGTCGCCCTATGCGGTGTTTGATCTGATCGGCAGTGTTTCGGAATGGGTGAAAGATTGGTACGCGGAAGATTTCTACCAGGCCTCTCCCGCCCGTGATCCACAGGGACCGCTACGTGGCTCCTTCCGCGTCTTGCGGGGCGGGGAATGGAACGAACAATCGCCGAACTTTCAGGCCAGCTATCGAGGGTGGGATGACGTGACCTACTGGGGGCCGACGCTCGGCGTGCGTTGCGCGGAAGACGTACCCTGATCTTGTGCTCTCCTTCCTTCCCGGCGTTCCTACGATGCCGGTCTTCATACTCCTTCAGCTAATACACTGTAGCTTTCAGCCTTCGCATCCCACTCCCTCGTCACGGAGACACGTCTATCAGAAAACTTCTGTTGAAGAAGCAATAAGTGACAGGAACCATTGCCTCTGTCAGCTTGCGCGGGATTACGTGATTGCTCCCCTCCCGTATTTCCTTCAGCCGCTCTTATGAGCTGTGCTTTGGATTTAATCGACAGGCAATAACAAAATCACGCTCATAGGGATACGCTGCTGCCATCTCAAGACCTATGCGATTTCGTTCACTCTGACATTCCTCAGACGTGGCAAACGTATTCAGCACCATGATTCTTTCAAGTCCCGGCACTATGTTTAGGAGCACAATGACGAGTCACCACATAGGGCTTCTTTCAGCCGATCCGGCGGCGCTGGCCCAGGCCTCACGCAAACCCTTCACCCCTCCCGTCGTTTCCCCATATAGTGTTTCGTCACGTACCATCCTGGCTCGTTCCTCCAGCTTCCGCTGGCCTAATCTAAGCGTTTCTTTGTACTGATTGTTAATAACGCTCATGGTGCCGTAGTCAACCACGGTTTTATGGACAGAAAGGTGCAAGGAGGAATTTTCTCCTCGTCCGTGCGTGCGACATTGCGTGGGTGCTAGCCCGCATTATTCATGAGCACTTCTGCTGCAATCGCGGATTCACTGCTACGACAAGCCTTCGGCGGGCAGGCTCGCCGTTCGCTCCCTCGACGTACTGTTCAAGTACGCCTCGGGCTCTCACGGCTCCGCGTACCCGTCTCGCGACGCGACTGCGCGATTTCGCGACGAACCGTCATGAATAATGCGGGCTAGTGCTTCGGTAGGGGGAAAAAAGAAACAGGCTACGTTCCTGACGAGATAACCCTGGCAACCGCCACCTCTTCCTCAGTTGCGACCTTTCTCTGAGAATCGTATGATGGGCACATGAGTTTGGAGCCTGTCACGCGCATTAAGTCGAAGACGCCCCTGCCTTATGAGCTCACGGCTATTCATCACGATACTCACGACACGAAGACGTTTTGCTTTGCCCTGCCTGACGACGCCACGTTGGACATACTGCCAGGCGATTTTCTGTATGTCCACGCGACAATCGATGGGAAAACGGTGAAACGGCCCTACACGCCGTCGTCGATGCCCGGTGCCACTGGGTATTTCGACTTGACGGTCAAACGGTATGAAACCGGCATGGTGTCGAAGTATCTTCATGAGCGGGAGCCTGGAGACACCGTCCAGATGAGCGGGCCGAATCCTGGCGGCCATTGGGTGGACGGCATGGCGAAGAAGGTGGGGTTTGTGGCGGGAGGCACGGGCATCACTCCGATGATTTCCATCATTCGCTGGATTCTCGCCGAAAGCCTCGCAGTCGAGTTGTTTCTGGTCTTTGCCAACAAGGCCGAGGCCGATATCATTTTCCGAGAGGAGTGGGACGAGGATGGGCGAGAACATGCGAGCTTCCATTGTTATCATGTGTTGGAACAGCCCCCTAAAGGCTGGTCGCAAGGCTCGGGCCGCATCACCGAGGCCATTCTGCGCGGGCATCTGCCGCCGCCCGGTCCCGACACCGTGATCTTTCTCTGCGGTCCCCCGCCGATGGTCGACGCGCTGGAAACTGTTCTCAAAACGATCGGCCACTCCGAGCAGGCCATCATCCTTCCATAACCACTAGCAGGATGCTGAAAAAGTCCGCCAGCGGCGTTCTCGCGTCGCTCAGAGGCTCAACGTACCGAAGCGTACGCCTCGCCTCTTCGCTCGCTGCGGCCTTGCTGGACGGCCTTTTTGAGCATCCTGCATAAGGGTGCTGCTCTTTCGCCTCGTTACGAAGGCACTGTCGAACAGGCTTTAGCTTCTGGCAATTAGGCCTGGACTTGCCCTGGCAGCCCCTTGGCATCAGGGAATTCAAGAGGGATAATATGTAGGACGCTGCATCGACCTATACCTCTGAGGGGGCTGCTATGCGAATTCTTCTGGCTGTCGACGAATCTGAGACCTCCCATCGCGTGGTCCGGTACGTCGGATCTCTCCTAGTCCGAACACCTAATATTGTCCTCACCCTCTTTCATGTGCTCAAGCCCATGCCGCGGGGGTTGCTGGAGCATGGTGGATCGGAGAATCCTGCCGCAGAGGAGCAATTGAGCGTACAGTTGCGTGATGAGCAAGAAGCCTGGATTCGGAAGGAACGGGAATCCGAGTGCTATGTCCTGAAGAAGGTGTGCGAGACGCTGGAACAGTCTGGCTTCGATATGAGCCATGTGGAAGTGAAGTATGGCCATGAGGACGATATTGCTAGAAATATTCTCGAAGAGGCACGAAGTGGACATTATGAAACCATCGTCGTGGGACGGCATGGGATGTCCCGGATCAAACGGATCTTCGGCGGCGGTGTGACCGATCAATTACTGCGCGACGCAAAGGGATTTTCGATCTGGGTGGTGGACTGAAGCTGGTTGATCCGATGTGGCACTGTACGTACGCATCACACAGGAATCGTCACAAGGTGAAGGGGAACGGCCATAAACAGCTGTGGGCCTACTTCCGGGGCTTCTGGGCACTGATCACCCTCCTGTTTCTGAGTACTGCTCCAGTGAATGCGGAGTGGGTGGCGGTTGAGAAAGACTATCTTTTGTCAGGGCTACAGACTCTGTACGTCGACCCAGGCAGC
>CAZGYZ010000037.1:0-12305 GCA_964530675.1 uncultured Nitrospira sp.
ATGTCGGCAAGCTGGTCGGCGAAGACCTTGAAATCATAAGTGTCGTCCATGGATGTCTATTCTTTCCGTCTGGCGTAGCCGTAATGGTAGCTGTATATGCCTATGGGAGGAGTGTAAAACATACTGGCTGATACGCCAGGTCGAAGCTGACTGTCAAGATTAGAACGCATCTTTGGCGCATCGAAAACCGGTGCCGCTGGGGCGGCTGTCCATTGTGCCCCAGTCTCGATCACTCGTGCGAAGACTGATAGCCGGTTTGAGCCAGGATCCGCCCCGCATCGCTTTAATCGCCCCGCGCGAAGGTCCCTGGGGATCTGAGAGGGGGGCCTCTCTGTAGTAGTTTGGGTTATACCAATCCTGCACCCATTCCGCGACGTTGCCTGCCATGTCGTGCAATCCGTACGGGCTGATGCTCGCGGGGAAACTGCCGACCGGCAGAGTGAGCACGTTGCCTTTGAGCCCTTTTTCTTTTGAAATCTGTGCGCCGTCGCCCTTGATCCAAAAGGCATCCCAGTCCGCTCCGCTCTGAAAGTCGATGGTTCGTCCTGCCCAATAGCTGGCACTGTTGGCCCTTTTGAAGTCCCACTCATTTCCCCAGGGGTAGCGACGTCCATCGGTGCCGCGTGCGGCCTTTTCCCATTCCGCTTCGGTCGGCAGGCGTTTACCAACCCAGGTACAGTAGGCCACGGCATCGTCCCAACTGACATTGACCACGGGATGGGCGCCGATACCGGAGATCGGCGCATTGTTTTCCCACAATGTGGATGCAGGGGTCGAGTGTGCCGGTGCACGGTGCTTGGTTGCCCGGACAAACCGCGCATAGGCATCGTTCGTGACCTCATAGCGGTCAATCCAGAATGGTGCGGTGTAGACGAGGCGTTGAGGTTGTTCGTCGGGAAGGCCATCGCTGCCGGCCGGATTTCCCATCAGGAATTCACCAGCAGGAACCAGCAGCATCCCGTCGGAAGGAAGGGAGCTAATGGCCAATGGCGGATGGCTGATGGTTAGAACAAGAAACACGAATAAGAGATAGATTACCAAAGTGCAATTTAGGTCTTTTTCAATCCACAGGCTTTGGCGACGGCATCACGATAGGTTTGCCAGAGCGTCAGGCATTTCTTGAGGCAGCTCAGTACAGCTTGCTGTTGGCTGTATGTTGTCGCGTAGTCCACCACCATGGCGTAGGCATCATGGCGGTGGCCGGCCTCGACCATTTGGTGAGCCCGAATCAGATCCATGGAATCGGGGGGCAGGCCGTGGTGTTTGACTAGCGGGTGGCGGAGGACGATCGCTTCGATGTCTTCGACGGTCTTGGGCTTGGAGGGATCAGAGATTTCCGCGCGATCCTTCAAGCTGCCTTCCACGAAAACAGTCAGGGCCGCTGCTCCAATGACCCAGTCCCGATTGTTCGAGACACGGTCCAGCCAGGCGCGGTAGCGCCGACTGGCCGGTAAGAGGCGTACTCTGTCAAAATCGCTCGCCGGAAACCCAAGGCCTGCCATCATGGTCAGGAACAATTCGGGGTGAGACTTTCCCAACGAGAGCCCACCGGTGTCTTCTTCGTAAATATTATCGGCGAGCATCCGGCGAACCGGAGCCGGGGGATTCTGCCCGTAAATGTGAGCAAGGAACACAGGAAAGTCACGCACGTATACGCTGTATTCCTGTTGGAAGTGGCGCTTGAGCTGATCGATGGTGACTGTTCCGTCGGCGAATACCGGCCAGGCCCAGTGATGCTTACGATCCATTATCCGCAAGAGCTCTTCTTGGAATCGACTTTTCGTCAAGGATCGTGTCATGTCTGTTGCCTTCCTGGTGAGTGGCTCGATACAATTCGATTGCGTGGAGGTGCGTACATGAATCAGGTCACGGTTCAAAATCCGGAAGACATTCTCTCGATGTTGGCCGAGGTCTCGCTTCGAGGGACCGGCTTCGTGACCGACTGTCTCCTCGACTATGTGTTGGAAGAGGGCTTCACTGAGCCGATCTTTCTCAATGCCACCGGGGAAGACCCGGATGCCTATTTTAAAGGGCAATCTCCTGCCTGGGCGGTATATCAGATCCGGGAATGGAAACGGGTATTGACCGTTTCGGGTGGTCCAGGTAAAGAGCGGCGCGTACAAATTACAGAAACGCCCTAGCCAGCGGGTGAGTGTAAAATGGATGAAGAGAAAAAGCAACGAGACGAAGGCGTTCAATTGTTCTTGGCCAGGTTGCGCTTGGAGTGTGCGGTATGTCGATGATCCGTCTTACTGAGCCGCAGAGTATGGGCGAGCTGGCAATGATTACAAGTTTGCTGGAGGGTAGCGGCATCGCCTACATCGTTCAGAACGAACATATCAGTAGTTTGTATCCCGGACTTCCCATTCTCAACTCGCGCGTCATGGTCGACGAGTGCGACCAGCTCCGTGCGGAACTGTTGCTAAGCCGACTGCGGTTGGCGGTGCGCGATGTTTCGTTGTAGCCGTAAAAGGCTGTAGCTAGTGAAGTAGGCTAAGGTCGAGGTCAAGGATGAGCGAAGATCAGACTCTTTTTGTTATCTCAACCTTAGCCTGAGCCTCAACCTTCTTCGTGCTGGCGGATTTTTCAGCATCCGGCTACGGTCGAGCTTTTGGGCTGTGCGGGTTTGACGGGGACTGAGTGGGAAGCCGTTCCCCTGAGCCTTGGAACCATCCGCCGTTGAGAATGCCCTCTTCAAAGTACAGATAGCGGTGTTTCACCGACGCAGCGCTTTCCCAATC
This sequence comes from uncultured Nitrospira sp., assembly GCA_964530675.1. Lineage (GTDB taxonomy): Bacteria > Nitrospirota > Nitrospiria > Nitrospirales > Nitrospiraceae > Palsa-1315. The sequence goes on from CAZGYZ010000037.1 coordinate 2,742, forward strand.
TTCAAATATCCATTCCTCGCGGCGGATGCCTTCTTTGGTGAACGTCGTGTTGATGGTTTGCGGCCCTCCCCAGGCTTCTAGTACCTGCTCCTTCGACATCCCGACCATGACGCGATGTTCCGCGATATGTTTTTGAAAGTCCGGGTCGTTAAGTTGTGCGATGAGCGGCCAGATCACCATGAGGAGAACAAACAGCCCAAGCCCGGCATAGATGATAAGCCGAACCGGGCGTCGGCGGATAAAGGGGATGGGTTCTTCCAGATCGGTTGGAGAGGCATTCATGGATTCATGGGTAGCCGTGGTGGTCTGATGCATGATGCGACGCATCGTAGCAACGTGAATTGGAGAGAGTCAAGCCGAGGCGCTGGTTTCTCTATATTAATCAGCGCGATACAGAAAGTGAGTTATACTGGGTAAGTGCAAAGGTTGAGCTGTTCAGGAGAGGCTATGATGAATTCTGGATCAAAGCAGGGAAGTAATCAGAGGCGCTGGATTCTCGCGGTATGGCTCCTGGCTGTCTGGGGGGGCCTCGTCATGCCGCTGTCTTCAATCGAAGCGTCGGCAACCACGCTATATTCCTATATCGATGAGCAAGGCACACCCGTGATGACAGATAATTTCAATGCGATTCCTGAACGGTACCGTGCAAAGGTTAAAACGACTGAACAGACAACGACTGCTCCTCAGAGTACCTCAACTGCCGGCATCATTCATGAGCGCATGTCGAACTTCGGGGCACAGCTTCGAGGTATGGTTTCCGGAGCTGCCCCCAGCATCTCCGGGCTTTCCCCTTCACAGTCTGAGATTCTCACCTACGCTGGTCTTGCGGCGATAATCCTGCTCGTTGCCATGAACGTGATCAAAGGCCCATTTATCCGCCTTCTGGCTTTGGGGTGTCTGATCATGCTCGGTCTTGCCACGCCAATTTTGATGTACGTGTCGAATGATGGCCCGATGGATGTGATGAAGAACAAAGCTTCTCAGGTCGAGAAAAAACACCAAGACCGTATCCAGCAGATTCCGTAACCCGTCTCAGCGATCCTCAAATTAAATCGTGAGTGTCGGCTAGTCCGCATACTTGGGGACCGGTATCTTTTTGGCCGTGGGTAGCTGAGGAGCGAGCCGGTGCTGAGAGAATTCTCGCGAGTAGGGATTCAGGATGGGGTCATGGGTGTGTCGCTGCCGTTGCTTCACCAGGTCGACACTTTGCGTACTGATTTCCACGCGATCGACCAGCGCCTTGGCTGTGAGTGGGTCCGGCAGGCCTTGCAGCGAAAATAGCTGATAGGCCAGGGTCCACTCCAACTTGTCCCTGGCTGCCTCTTTCACGATAAAACGAGCCGCCGGTGACGCGGCGCCCTTAAACAACAGTACCCAAATATTCGATCGGAATGAGGGAGCGGCAGGATCCTCTGAGGGGTGAAATTCAGGGACGAGTGAGGGGATCTGGGCGAGGGGGACAGAGGGGGAGAGTTCAATATCGACGAGCCGGACGAATAACGTTTGATTCTCGATTTCATCGTTGGGATCGGCGGTATAACTAAATGAGTATCGGACATCGATGCCATCACGTGTAAAGGTATAAACATCTTCGCCGTTTTCAGGCGAGACGAGCTTCCGAAAATATTTCTCCCAATCGGTGATGGCATAATAGGTAAAGACGCGCAGCGCGGACTTTCGATCGCGCACTGCCTGCGGCATCCCGAGCTTTTGATGTAACTCCGTTTGTGTCAGCCCGAGATAGCCATCCTCAAAATAAGGGGCTGCAAGGGCTGCGGAAGGCTGGAACCAGATGCCCGTAAACGATAATAGCAGCAGAGATAAGAGGATGGTATGGATGGCAGGATGCAGGAGCACAGTTTCTCTCCAGCTGGTGGCGGCATCGTATCGGTGGCTTTTCCCTCTGTCAAGGCGAGAGGGTCTGGGTTGCTTGCCGGTATAAGAACCGGTCGGTTATGATGGCCGGGCTTTCTTCACCGTCACAGCGGATTCCATTGCGGAGACAGATCGTATGGCTGCATCGTTAGAGGCTTTACTGCATGAACGCATTCTGGTCCTCGACGGGGCCATGGGGACCATGATCCAGCAGCGAAAACTGGATGAGGCCGCGTTTCGTGGCGAGCGGTTCAAAGATTGGAAGAAAGATCAGAGAGGGCACAATGATCTGTTGAACCTGACGCAGCCCACTATCATTGAGGAGATCCACCGCCAGTACTTCGAGGCAGGCGCCGACATTGTGGAAACGAATACATTCAATGCACAAGCCATTTCACTGGCCGACTATGGCATGGAGTCGTTGGCCTACGAGATTGCGAGAGCCGGAGCGGAATGCGCCAAGCGTGCTGCGGTGCAGGTCATGGGGGCAGAACCTGGCCGGTCGTGCTTTGTGGCCGGCGCAATTGGACCGACGACGAAGACGTCGTCAATTTCAACCGATGTCAATAATTCTGCGGCGCGTGGCACCACCTATGACGAACTGGTGACAGCCTACTACGAGCAGGTCCGTGGCTTGGTCGACGGTGGAGTGGACGTGTTATTGGTCGAGACCATCTTTGATACGCTCAATGCCAAAGCGGCGTTCTTTGCCATCGATAAGTTCTTCGATGATCGTCACATCAGGCTCCCTCTCATGGCTTCGGTGACATTTATTCAAGCCGGCAGCAATCGTGGGGTGACGGGCCAAACGATTGAAGCCTTCTGGAATTCCATCTCCCATGTGCCCTTGCTCAGCGTCGGCATCAACTGTGCGCTAGGCCCCAAAGAAATGCGTCCGTTAATTGAAGAGCTCTCGTGCCTGGCTCCGATCTATGTGAGTAGCCATCCGAATGCCGGGCTGCCTAATCCGTTGTTGCCGACGGGGTTTCCGGAGACACCCGAGAGTCTGGCGCCCCAACTGAAAGAATGGGCGCAGAGCGGCTGGCTGAATATCGTCGGGGGCTGTTGTGGGACGACACCCGGACATATCAAGTTGATTGCCGAGGCCGTGAGGGGCCTGCCTCCTCGCGTTACACGGTCCGTTGAGCCCCATACCAGACTCAGCGGGTTGGAAGCGGTCACGATTCGGCCGGAATCGAATTTTGTGAACATCGGTGAACGGACCAACGTTACGGGATCACCGGCTTTCTCCAAACTGATTCTGGCAGGCGATTATGAAGCCGCGCTTTCGGTGGCGCGGCAACAGGTTGAGGGGGGCGCCCAGATCATCGATATCAATATGGACGAAGGCATGCTCGATTCCCAGGCTGCCATGGAGAAGTTCCTACGATTGGTCGCATCGGAACCGGATATCACTCGCGTTCCCATCATGGTGGATAGTTCGAAGTGGGATATCCTCGAAACTGGGCTGAAAAATATCCAGGGCAAGCCTGTCGTCAATAGCATCAGCCTCAAAGAGGGCGAAGCCAAGTTTCTCCAGCAGGCTAAGTTAGTTCATCGCTATGGAGCTGCCGTGGTGGTGATGGCTTTCGATGAGCGCGGCCAGGCCGACACGTATGAGCGCAAGATCGAGGTCTGTGAGCGGGCCTATCGCCTCCTCACGGAACGCATTGGTTTTCCCGCCCAGGACATCATCTTCGATCCGAACATCCTCACGGTGGCGACCGGCATCGAGGAGCACAATAACTACGCGGTGAACTTCCTCGACGCCACGCGCTGGATCAAACAACATCTTCCGCTGGCAAAGGTCAGCGGCGGCGTCAGCAATATTTCCTTCTCGTTTCGCGGCAACAATCGCGTGCGCGAGGCGATGCATGCGGCGTTTCTCTATCACGCCGTCAAGGCCGGTCTGGACATGGGTATTGTGAACGCTGGGCAATTGGCGGTGTATGAGGAGATTCCCAAGGATCTTTTGGAACTGGTCGAAGATGTGCTGCTGAACAGGCGGCCGGATGCGACCGAACGATTGGTGACGTTTGCCGAGACTGTCAAGCAACAGGGCAAGGCGGTGGTGAAAGACGATGAGTGGCGCGCCGGCACGGTCGAGGAGCGCCTCTCCCATGCGTTGGTGAAAGGTGTGACCGACTATATCGAGCAGGACATCGAGGAGGCGCGACAGAAGTATCCCAAGCCGCTGCATGTAATCGAGGGACCGCTGATGGCCGGGATGAACATCGTGGGGGATCTGTTCGGATCCGGCAAGATGTTTTTGCCTCAAGTGGTCAAGAGCGCCAGGGTCATGAAGAAAGCCGTGGCCTACCTCATGCCGTTTATGGAGGCGGAGAAGAAAAGAACAGGCGCGTCCAGCTCGAATGGCAAGATCCTGCTCGCTACGGTCAAGGGCGACGTGCATGACATCGGGAAGAACATCGTCGGGGTGGTCCTGGGATGTAATAACTACGAAGTGATCGATCTTGGGGTGATGGTGCCCTGTGAAAAGATCTTGGCAGCGGCACGCGAACATGGGGTCGCGATCATTGGGTTAAGTGGGCTGATTACCCCGTCGCTGGATGAAATGGCACATGTAGCACGCGAGCTGACGCGCGAGGGCTTTGATCTGCCGTTACTCATCGGCGGGGCCACCACAAGCAAAGCCCATACGGCCGTGAAGATCGCTCCGGGCTACAATCATTCCGTGGTCCATGTGCTGGACGCCTCCAGAGCGGTAGGTGTTGTCGGCAGTCTGGTGAATGCAGACTTGCAGACCGACTTTGCCAAGAAGGTGCGCGCCGATTACGATCAGATCCGGCAGACCCATCAGGACAAGGGAGTTAAACCCCTCTGGACCTTGGAGCGGGCGCGAGCAAATCGACTCCAATCGAATTGGGCTGAGATCAATATTCCCATCCCGGCGTTTACGGGAGTGAAGGTAGTGTCGCAACGGCCGTTGGATCTGCTGATTCCCTATATCGATTGGTCACCGTTCTTTCACACCTGGGAATTACGCGGACGTTACCCGACCATTCTGGAAGATCCCATCGTCGGTCCGAAGGCCAAGGAGTTGTACGACGACGCACTGGCCTTGCTCCGCAAGATTGTGGACAAACGGTTATTCACCGCCAACGGGGTCTATGGATTCTTTCCTGCCAACAGTCAGGGCGACGATATTGAAATCTTCACCGATGACCGTCGAACGACAGTCTTAACGACGTTTCACACGCTGCGTCAGCAATCGGAGAAGCTGCAAGGGCAGAGCAGCTTTGCGCTAGCGGATTTTGTCGCGCCGAAAGAGTCCGGGCGCGAGGATTATGTCGGTGCCTTTGCCGTGACGACAGGAGTTGGAGTGGATGTCTTATGTAAAGAATTCGAGCGTGACCATGACGACTACAATTCCATCATGACTAAAGCGTTGGCCGATCGTTTAGCCGAAGCCTTTGCGGAGTTTCTCCATAAGCAGGCGCGTGACGCTTGGGGTTATGGCAAGAGCGAGGCCCTTTCTGCCGAAGACTTGATCCGTGAAAAATATCGCGGCATCCGTCCCGCACCAGGGTATCCGGCTTGCCCTGACCATACAGAGAAACGGTTACTCTTCGATCTCTTGTCCGCAGAACAGCAGACAGGAATCACTCTGACTGAAAGCTTTGCGATGTGGCCAGCAGCTTCAGTGAGTGGACTCTATTTCGCACATCCGGAGGCCAAATATTTTGCGGTGGGGAAGATTGGGAAAGACCAAGTGCTCGACTATCAGGCGAGAAAAGGGATGCCCCTTTCAGAGCTGGAACGATGGTTGGGGCCAAACCTGAACTATGAACCCGCTGGAAATTAGGGGCGCGAGACGGGCAAGAATGGCGAAACAGGCAAGGGTTCGAGGTCCGAAGTTCGAGGTTTTTTGAACTTCGAACCCTGAACTTCGAACTTCAGATTACGTTTCATGCGCTACGGGCTAGGAAGCTTCTGCTAATACGGTGTCTTGGACTGTTACCCTTATTGCCGCAGTCAGCGCCGACTTTATCCGTCGATATCGTTCTTCTGCCCAGCGATTCACGTCCTCTGAGTCGGTAAAGACCAACTCCCAGGCTTTGGTGGCGTCCAGCATCAGTAACTGGTGCGGGTGATTATTGCCGGACACATACACCACGAGTACCGCAGATTTTCCGGTGAGGCTGATATCCGTAAATACGTGCAGCATGGCGCCATCCGGCAAGGTGATGTCGTGCGAGGCGGCCTCAACGAGGGGATGGTAGAGCCGCTGAAGAAATTGGGATGTCACTTCGTAGGCATTGGTTGCACTTAAAAGTCGGGGATTTGGTTTTTCTCCAAACAGGTTCTCGGTCAGATAGGTTGCAGCCTCCCAGGTCGGCATGACTCCGGATGTGACCAAGGATTCGCATAGGTAGGCGATCCAATTGCGTGTCACCCTCTGTTTGCGGGCCGCCGTTACCTTCTTTGCCATAATCGGCAATCCTTTCGCTTGCATGAAATATTCATATTGTGGGTACAGGACCTGAGAGTCTTCGCGTGGGGCTGTACCTGACGAGATGAAGGAAGTATATCGGCGGGCGAAAAAGTGGTCAACGAAATGACGAAAAGGATGCTAGGCGGCTGCAGGCCCCGAAGAATCGGGAATCATTGTGCGCGGTAACTGGTCGGCATATTGGTCATGGATGTGCTTGATGTCGTTCAATGAGGCGAAGAAGACATCGAGGAGCTCCGGGTCGAAATGCTCCCCCCGATGCTTGGTCATAAGATCGACGGCGTGATCAAGGGAGAAGGCGGGCTTATATACCCGTTGTGTGGTGAGAGCATCGAAGGCGTCGGCGATTGCGGCGATCCGTCCTTCCACGGGAATGACCTCGCCTTTCAACTTCCGGGGATATCCATTGCCATCCCAACGTTCATGGTGGGTCCAGGCGATTGAAGCTGCGACCTTGAGGATTTCCGCATCCGATCCGCTGAGGATGCGATAGCCGATTTCCGCATGTTGAGAAATGACGGTGAATTCTTCCGGTGTGAACTTGCCGGGCTTGAGGAGTACATGATCCGGTGTGCCGATTTTTCCGATGTCGTGCATTGGACTGGCGGTACGGATCAAGTCGCATCGTTCGGAGGACAGTCCATATTTCCTGGCGAGTAACTCACAGTAATGGCTCATGCGCTGAATATGTTGTGCCGTGGCACTGTCCCGGTATTCGGCGGCGATGGCAAGCCGTTGAATCGTTTCCTCTCGTGACAGACGCAATTCCTTTTCGCTGAGCTCGAGCCAATCGAGCGCTTGTTGGAGAGCCATCGTCCTGGTTCTGACGACATCTTCCAGGTTTTCCCGATGCAGGCGATTTTCAAGTTCAAGCCGGCGGCGGCGGAGCGCATTGGCGACATCGATCATGACTTCATTGGACTCGAACGGCTTGACGATGTACCCAAAGGCGCCCATGTCCAGTGCAGCATTTGCCAGCACCGAGCTGTCGAGACCGGTTACCATGATGACGGCGGTGTTAGGATACAGGCTCAGGGTATTGCGGGCTAGATCCATGCCCGACTCACCGGGCATATTCACATCACACAACATCAATGCAAAGGGTTCTTCCTCTAGTTTTGCCCGCGCCTCACGCGCATCGGCCACGAGGACCGTCTCATATCCATGGGATTGAAGCATGTAACCCAGCAGCCGACGGATCGGTTCTTCGTCATCGATGATCAGAACGCGCTTGAGTGCAAGGAGCGCTTGATGGGCAGATCGGTCAAGGAGCAACGTCATAATTTGTGGGTCTGTTGTATATGAAGAAGGGAACGGTCTAGTTCAGTGGATGTCCGTTTGTGTTGCGATATTTAGAGGTCTCAAGAGAACTGTACGGTCAGGTGCACCTTTTGTGCCAATATATTTTAAAAAGCTGCAGGTTGTGGGTTTATCGCCAAATAAAATTTTCATTGCCGAGGAGCAGCGGGATGCTGCGCTGTCACAGTATTTTGATGGGTGGCAGTCGCATCGTTGATCAAGGTCCATGTGGGCCATGTGTCTAGAGTGCGCGCAGGCCTGTACAGATTTAGCCGTTTGCGCCGCGTATTTTTGTACAAATTGATCGGAGGAAATGATCGAAAACATGAGCCATTCTCTGCAGGCTTCACTCATTGATGAGGTTACCAGGCCCGTTTCATTGCGCTTTCGCAGGGCCTTCACTATAATGCGCGGCATCAATTAACTGGAGTAACCAATGAGTAATGCAGCTGGAATTATGCGCGCCGATGGAAGGCGAAAAGATCAACTCCGTCCGGTGAAAGTAACACGGAATTTTATTAAACATGCCGAAGGGTCTGTCCTGATCGAAATGGGTGACACCAAAGTGATTTGTACGGCCTCGATTGAGGAGAAGGTGCCTCCGTTTTTGAAGGGGAAGGGGCAGGGATGGGTGACGGCAGAGTATTCGATGCTGCCACGTTCGACCCACGAGCGATCCCCGCGTGAAGCGGTCAAAGGAAAGCAGGGCGGCAGGACGTTGGAGATTCAACGTCTTGTCGGGCGAGCCCTCCGTGCGGTGACAGATATGGGCCAGATGGGAGAGCGGTCGATCTGGCTCGACTGCGATGTCATCCAGGCCGACGGAGGAACTAGAACGGCGTCTATTACAGGAGCCTTTATCGCGCTAGCCGATGCATTCACTGTCCTCAAGAAGCGAGGTCTGATCAAGAAACGTCCTTTGACGGACTATCTTGCTGCCATTAGCGTAGGAAAAGTCGGTGGGGAAATCCTCGTCGACCTGGCCTATACAGAAGATTCAATGGCCGATGTCGATATGAATGTGGTCATGACGGGACAAGGGCGCTATGTCGAAGTGCAGGGGACAGCGGAGCGGACTCCTTTTGCCAAACAGGAAATGGATGAGTTCATGGCGATGGGATGGAGCGGGATTCAAACCCTCACCGCGCTGCAAAAGGATCTAATTGGGGAATTGGAGTAGGGCAGAGACGATGATTCGTGAATTGGTCCTCGCCACACGTAATCGGCATAAGGGAGAGGAGCTTGCAGCCCTCTTAGGCGATCTGGGCATCACGATTCGTACGCTCGATGAATATCCGGATGCTCCGGACGTGGTCGAAGACGGGGACACCTGCGAGGCGAACGCGATCAAGAAAGCCAGGGCCATCGCCGAATTCACAGGCTTGCCGGCTGTCGCCGACGATACGGGGCTGGAAGTGGATGCACTCGGTGGGCGGCCCGGCATCTATGCGGCCCGTTATGCCGGCGAAGACGCGACCTATGAAGACAACTGCCGGAAGCTGCTGCGGGAGTTGATGGGTGTGCCTCGCGAGCAACGAACCGCTCGCTTTCTGACCGTCGCAGCGATCGCACTGCCTTCAAATGGAGTACGAGTGGCACAGGGAACGTTGGATGGAGTGATTGCGGAAGAGGCGAGTGGGACGTTAGGGTTCGGGTATGATCCTGTGTTTCTCATTCCGGAACTAGGAAAGACCTTGGCGCAGCTGTCAGCGGATCAAAAAAATACCATCAGTCATCGCGCCAAAGCGTTCATGAAGATGCGAGAGCTTCTCAGTGCATCAGCGGTGAATGTTTAATGATGAATGTTGAATTGGGGAATGAATGAAAACCATACCCTCATTCATCATTTATGATTCAACATTTAACATTCAAGATGTCGGGGCGTAGCGCAGCCCGGTAGCGCGCCTGCTTTGGGA
>CAZGYZ010000038.1:0-8412 GCA_964530675.1 uncultured Nitrospira sp.
TAGTTCATTTGGTTTGTCTGGTTTTTTGGTTGGACGAAACTAACCAGATGAACCAGACAAACAAAACAAACCAGATTAACCCTCGCGTCTCGCTCGGTTGTCCATGCGCATTCTTGTGCCTGGTTCCATCACATTCATTTTGGGGCGACGATTGGGGCGCTGAGGACCGGAGCCTTCACCACTTCCACATCGGACGGCAACTTCAGATGGAAGACCGAATCGCTGAGACCCATGTTGGACTGGAGCGACGAAAACTCAAAACTCGCGACATTGCCGCTGTCTTCGTAGAGGGAGAGCTTCCGAATGAAGTAAGTCTTGGGAAAGACTTCGAGCACGATCCGTTTCAATGATTTTCCCGCCTCACCTTCATGCGACTTCGGCAGGAGAGTGAGTAGCCGGATTCCTCCCAGGCCACGTCCTTTCCCCGGTGTCGGCTCGATGTTGAACGACTCCTCCAACGTGGCCGCCCCCTGCAAGAGCTCCAACGGAGCCTTGGAAGCCGCCATCTGCGTGAGCTTCCCGACCAGCACTTGTTTGTGCTCCGGCACATACACTTTGATATCATCCTGATTGACTTGGATGTCTTCGACCGAAGGATCGAGATAATTCCACCGTAACCGCCCAGGCTTTTTGATATAGAGCTTCCCCGAGGACATGATAGGCCGCTCGAACCCCTCGATCATGGTCCTCTGCGTAAAGTCCGCCTGAAGATCTTTCGTCCTCTCATACCGTGCCTGAAGCTGCTTGACCACTTCACGCACTTCCGTCAAGGCATTTTCATCGAAATCGCTTTCAGCGGCAAGAGTCGGCAATGAGAAGGAAATCAATGCACAAATGATTACACTTGCTAGAAAACATCTCCACTCTATTTTTTTTATCATATCAATCGCGGGGGGGAGGGTTACTGCCACTGCGCGCATCGAACGAGCACTGTTTTATCGTGCGCGTTCTGCGAGCACAGCAGTGACCCTCCACTCCCCTCACACCCCTCCATCCCCTTCCCCTATTCCCACCGCCCCTCGCCGCCCAACCACCTCTCTCCGTCCATCCCGGCCAGCCGCGCCCACGAGGCCATCCGCCTCCATTTGCTCGATCATCCGAGCCGCGCGAGGATAGCCCACTCGCAGCCGGCGCTGAATCAGCGATGCAGAAGCTTGACCGGTAGATAGGACCAACTCTTTCGCCTGCTCGTATACTTCTCCCAGCCCCTCTTCCTCTTTCGCCCCTTCCTGCTTCAGCGCAATCTGCAATTCCTGATTGTAGGAAGGCTTCGCTTGATCCTTCACGAACTCGACGACACGGCGAACATCGTCATCCGACACAAACGACCCATGCAGCCGCATGACACGTCCGGTTCCCGAAGCCATATAGAGCATGTCCCCGCGGCCAAGGAGCGCTTCCGCGCCATTGGCATCCAAGATGGTGCGTGAATCGGTCTTTGACGACACTTGAAAGGCAATGCGAGCCGGGAAATTCGCCTTGATCAAACCGGTCAACACATCGACCGACGGACGCTGAGTCGCCAGCACAAGATGGATACCCGATGCCCGAGCCATCTGCGCCAAGCGCGCAATCCTGTCTTCCACTTCCTTCGGCGCCACCATCATCAAGTCGGCCAATTCATCGATCATCACCACGATATAGGGCAAGGGCTCCGGTGGAGTCGCCGGCGGCGTGAACGATCCGGGGCTGCCGTCCGGGAGCGCGGTCTCTCCGGCGGAAAGCCGTTCCTCTTCAGCCAGAAACTGGATGGGCAATTCCGGCTGGTCCAGCTTGGCCGCCGATTCCGTCTCCAGCACACCCTGTGCCCCGACGACTTTTCGATTATAGGCATCGATGTTTCGCACTCCTGCCTCAGCCAGCAATTTATAGCGTCGCTCCATCTCAGCCACCACCCAACCAAGCCCCCGCGCCGCCGACTTGGCATCGGTGATGACAGGCCGTAACAGATGAGGAATGCCGTCATACGTTTGGAACTCGAGCATCTTGGGGTCGATCAGGAGCAGCTTGACCTCATCTGGTCGAGCCGAAAACAGCAGGCTCAGGAGCATCGTATTGAGACTGACGCTTTTCCCAGCCCCTGTTGCGCCGGCAACCAGCAAGTGCGGCATCGTTTTCAGGTCGGCGATCGTGGGGGCTCCGAAAATGTCCTTCCCCAAGGCCAGACTGAGCTTCGATCTGGCGCGCGAAAAGGCCTCGCTCGTCATCACTTCCTTCATCGACACCGTCTCGCGATAGAGATTCGGCACTTCAATTCCAACCACCGATTTTCCAGGAATCGGGGCGACGATCCGGAGACTGATCGCCTTCAACGCCAGCGCCAGATCGTCGGCGAGGTTCACAATGCGCGCGACCTTGGTTCCCGGCGCCGGCTCGAACTCGTACATCGTCACGACTGGTCCAGGACGAACTTCCGTCACCTTTCCGGCGATGCCGAAACTGAGCAGCGCGCGGGTCAGCACATCGGATTGCGCCTTGATTTCTTCTTCCGTGACACGGCCTAGGGGACCTGACGGTTCGCTCAAGAGCATGGCCGGGTCCGGCAAGATATAGTCCCCCGCCTTCGTTTTAGCTGTGATGGTCTGCTTGTCCGACTCGGATTCGATCGGCTCATCCGGTTCGGGAATCGGTTGTCGCGATGGCTGGATGACCGGCCAATCCAATTCCGGCTTCGCAGCCGCCTCAGGGAGCGCCTCCTCAATCACCGCACGGATGGATGCAGCGGATTTCTGTCTGGCTTTCCGTGATGACTCAGGAAAGACTTCTTCCACCGATCGTTCAGGAGCCAAGGCACGAGCTCGGTTGAACATCCAACTGCCCCAACCAGGTATCCGCCGAGCGATCTCCGATAGAGAAATGGGGGTTGTGAAGAGAAGTGAGACCAGCAACCCAGCCACAATTAGAATGTGGGCGCCGGTACTCGCAAAATAGGCGCGTAAACTCTCGGCCAATACTTGCCCGAAAAACCCTCCCGCCATCCCACGATTAATAAGGCCGCTCGAGATGGTCGGCACCGCCATGATTTCAAGGTGAAACAAGCCGCTGAGAAACAGCAATGCCGCCAGCGAGGCGCCTGCGTTCCGCAGACGGATGGATAGGTTGCTCTGCGTGAAACAACGAACACCCATGAGGCCGAGGAGTATCGGGAACATGTATCCGGCCCCGCCGATCGACCAAAATAACGCGGACGCGAAGAATGCGCCGACCGACCCGATAAGATTTCTAGATGGAACGGTCGCAGATAACCCGGCCCTGACCTCTCCCGACACAAAGGACACCATGCTGAGAAGCGTCAAGAGCGCCAACGCGATCAGGACGACTCCGATCACTTCTCGTTTGATGTGTGAAGAGGGAGAAGCGGCGGCGCGGGCCTCGCCCCGCTTGGCCGAAGTGGATGCACCCATAGGGCGGATGCTAGCACAGGGAATGGGTCATTTCAAACAAGTGGAGGCGGAGGAGTGGAATGACACCCGTGCCGATCCCTTGCTCCCGGAACGCGCACGATCAGAATGTGCTCGTTCGACGGCCGCAGTGGGACCAGCACGGGTGCCATTCCATGAGAGAGAAACGAGCGAGCTTGGAGGGATCATTTAGATGGACGGTGATCCCTCAACGTGTGCGGTGGGAGGCGACGAACCTTCATGAATCATGCGGGCTCAGCGAGCCACAGAATACTCTCGCAGTTCGTCAACCGAGAACACGCGCGAGTCGGAGAAAATCCTCAACCGACAACGTCTCTGCCCGGCGAGTCGGAGCAATATCCAATTGCTTCAATCCCTCGGCCACAGAAAGAAGCGCATACCCTTCATCTCGCAGGGAATTGACCAGCGTTTTTCTTCGATGGGCAAAGGCTGCCTTCACGAGCGCGCGGAAGGTAGCTTCTTCTTGCTGGCTGAGCCTCGTGCGCTCTTTCGCGCGCAGCAGCACCACTGCCGAGGCGACTTCCGGCCTGGGACGGAAACACTGGGCTGAGACACGAAACGATTTAGTGATCTCGGCTGCGTACTGCGCCATGACCGAGAGCACACCATAGTCGGCGCCGCCGGGTTTTGCCACGAGACGATCCGCCACTTCGGCCTGTAGCATGAGCACCATGCGGGGAAACCGGCCCCGCTGATCGAGTAATCGAAAGAGCAACGGAGTTGAAATATAATAGGGCAGATTGGCCACGACGACCGTCCCCACCGGCAGGCTCTCGACCGGATAGGCCAGCGCGTCCTCACAGACCAGCTCCACATTCGGAAGCTGCGCCTGCCTGGTTTCAAGATAAGCATGGAGCCGTGGATCCACTTCGACCGCCGTCACACGACCGGCTGCGCGGCAGAGCGCCTCTGTCAGAATGCCGCGGCCTGGACCGATTTCCAATACGTGGTTACTTGGCTCCAGTTCCGCCAACGCAACGATTTTACGCACGATGTTGGGGTCGATCAGAAAGTTTTGGCCAAGCCGTTTATTCGGCGGAGGGAGATCAGGAATCGACACCGGTCAATTCCCGCTGGAAGGAGGAGTCGCTGTTTGCACCTGTCGTTTCGCCAGATCTGTCAACGGGACTCTGAAATAGTCGGTGAGGTCGGTAAACTCTTCCACTAAATCGTTGGTAAAAGAGGGCCCTGGCTGCAGGGCGGCAAACTTCTGCCCTTCTTTCTGGCCCAGGGATTCGGTGATGAGCGCACTCGTCCTGGCTTTCCACTTGGCCATTCGTTCGGCTCCGGCAACGGTATTGAGCGTTTCCATGGTCTCTTGGTAAATCTCATCCAATTCCTTCAACTGCTTCTGAAGCATGGTATAAGCCGCACCTGGTTGGTTACTCATCACTAGGCTCCTCTTGAGATGGTCTATTTGGTCTATCTTGTCTATCCGGTCCATTTGGTCTATCTGGTTCAGTCCAAACTAGGAAACCAGACAGACGAGATAGACAAGACAGACCGGATAGACCCTTCACCGACGCCGCGTGGCTAACTTAGCGGCCAGCGTGATCGCCTCGATCAAACTGCCAGGGTCTGCGATGCCCTTCCCCACGATATCGAACGCGGTCCCGTGATCGACCGAGGTGCGAATGATCGGCAGACCCACCGTCAGGTTCACGCAGGTGCCGAACGCGACAAGCTTTAAGGGAATGAGCCCCTGGTCATGATAGAGGGCCACTACCGCGTCGTAATCACCTCTTGCCGCCTTACCAAATAGCGTATCGGCCGGTAAAGGATCGCTGGCACGAATGCCCTGGGCCTGCGCCGCACGAGCTGCCGGGAGAATGACCCGCGCCTCTTCGTCCCCGAACAGTCCATGTTCTCCAGCATGGGGGTTCAACGCGGCGACACCAACCCTCGGTTTCTTAATTCCGAATAGCTCCCTCAAGGCCAGATGAGCCAGCCTGATGGCTTTTTCGATCTTGGCCTGGGTCAGGAGCGTTGGCAAATCCTTGATCGCGACATGGGTTGTCACAAACATGATGCGGAGCGGTCCTCCGATAATCATCATGCCGGACTCCTCGGTCTTGGTCAGGTCTGCCAGCAGTTCCGTATGGCCAGGGAAATGACAGCCGGCCATGTTGATCGCTTCTTTATTGATCGGTGCTGTGACGATGCCGTCGATACAACCGAGCTGGGCCAGTTCAACGGCCTTTTCAATGAACAGCACGGAGGCCGCTCCGGTTTCAACCGCCGCAACTCCACGCGGGAACCGCCCAAGGGGATGATCGAGCGGGTCCAGCACGGCCAGGTCACCCAGGCGCGGTGGCTTAGGATCGTGGCCCTCCACGCGAATCACGTTCATCTTGAGTTTCAGACTCTTGACCGCCTGCTGCATCACCGGAAACGAGCCGATGACCAACGGACGACAGACTCGCCGTACTTTCGCTCCCGCCAAAGCTTTCGCAATGACCTCCGGACCGATCCCCGCCGGATCACCCATGGTAATTCCAAGAAGAGGTTTGTTTAGTTTGTTTCGTTTATTTGGTTTGTCTTGTTGGATCTTCACTGACTTGCTCCTCGTTAGAGCCAAACCAACTAAATAAACAAAACAAACCAAAAAACCGGACAAACCTTCTCACCCGATTACCAACCATATAGGTACACCACATACCCTATATAAAGGATGGCGCCCCCGCTCAGCAACCAGGGTCGCCAAAGAGCGCCCCACGCAGCCTGCGCCAATAAGAAGGTGGCCGCGGTCACTGCGAGTACCATGGTGATCAATGCCGTCGGCGCCAGCGTCCAGTCCGTGCCCAGGAGCCCGATCGAGACCGGGATTGTACCCTGAAAGACGATCGCGCCGGTGACATTCCCTACCGCCAACCGATCCTTCTTCCGGTAGAGCCAGAGAAAACTGTTCGACATCTCAGGCAACTCGGTCGCCAGGGGTGCGACGAGGAGGGCCAGAATCAATGGGGAAATCGACAGGGCTCCTGCAATCGTTTCTGCGGCAAGGACGAAGAGATGCGCGCCGAGCGCGAGCCCGGCCAAGCCAATGAATGCTTGAAGACCGATGAGTCCAAACGACGGGGTTGCCACCTTCCTGGCAAAAATCAGCGGTTCAAGCCCACCGCCCTCGCCTCCCTCCTCATCAGTCTCACTGAACTTCAGCTTGACGTAATAGAGATAGAGGCCTATCAACCCGACGGCGGCGACGGCATGCGCCAGTCGAGACGGAATAAACACACAGGCCAGCGCAACGCTGTAAGCCGCCACAAAGAAGGAGAGATCGCCCCTCACATCACGATAGTTCAATCGGAAAGCGGCGGTTCGCTTCCCAAGTTTGGCGTAGACCACCAGCAAGATGGCCAAGATGGGGATCACCAGCGTGGTCAGCATGAAGGGGGCGCCAAGAATCGCGCCCAACCCTACCTCCGCTTCGGCGCGGCTGGCCCCAAAGAAAATGGCAATGACAGGAATCGACGTTTCGGGAAGTGTGGTGCCGATGGCCGCCAACACGCCACCGACCGCGCCTTCGGACAAATTGAATCGCTTGCCCACCCACTCGATGGCATTCGTGAAGAGCGTGCAGGCACCCAGCGTCACCGCGACGGACACAAGGAACAGGAGGGTATAGAGTAGGACCGTCATCCCCGGCCCGTTGGCCTAGCGACTCGCTGTTTGGCATAGGCGAGGGCCGCGTCTTCGAGCACGTCTTTTACGGGACGGCCTGTTCGTTCGGCTATCCGCTTGCAATCGAGATATTCCGGAGCCGCTTTGGCCGCCGTCTCGCTCACATCGGCGATCTTCATCCGAACAATTCCACCGCGCACTTTCACCGAGACAAACCGCCGGGGAAGGATCTGCCGCATGACCTCACGAATCCGGACTCCCAACGTTGTCGTTTCCTGAAACAAAGCGTCAAGAATCCGATCCAGCTGCGCCGAAGCCACGAGACAGGTCAAAACGATGCCGGGTCGCCCACGTTTCATGATGACCGGTGCCAGCGTGACATCGAGCGCCCCGCGCGCGAATAACTGTTCCATCACATACTCATACGTTTGCGGGTTCACATCGTCGAGGTTGGTTTCAACCTGCATCACTGTATCCCGTTCGCGCGTGCCTCGGGCTGACGGTTGCGCGAGAAACACCCGCAACGCGTTTGGCCAGCCGTGGGGATCGGCATCGCCCGCCCCATAGCCGACGGCCGTCGGTGTCATTACCGGCATAGGACCGAACTCCAATGTCAGTGTACGCAACAAGGCCATGCCGGTCGGCGTGGTGAGCTCACGGGGAGGGCCGGCACTGAAAATCGGAATCCCCTTCGCCAGAATGGCAACCGCAGGACCAGGCGCCGGCAGGATCCCGTGAGCCGATTGCAGCGTCCCAGCTCCCACGTTGACAGGGGAGGCGGTTACACGCGTGACGCCCAACAGATCGCAGCAGATCAGCCCGCCGACGATATCGACAAATGAATCCAGGACCCCCACTTCATGGAAATGGACGTGGTTCTTAGCCACGCGATGAGCATGTCCTTCCGCTTCGGCCAATCGATCGAACACCGATCGGCTTTGCCGCTTGATCTTGTCGGGAATTCGACTCGCAGAGAGGATGGCGTGGATCCGATGAAGGGAGAGCGGCTTGCGCAATCCTGACGTGATCACGACATCTACTTTCGTAGCGTGGATCGCCCCTCGATGCACCCGCCGCTTCTTTAGCGTAAACCCTGAAAGCCTGAGCCGTTTCAGCCCGCTCACCAAGTCGGGAAACGGGACGCCCACATCCACAAGCGCACCGAGGATCATGTCGCCGCTGATGCCGGAATAACAATCGAAATGGAGATGCGCGCCCACATGTGTCCTTTCGCTACTCAATGCTTACCGCGTCCATCTTACCCAAGCTGCGCGCGAACGGCAATCGGCCCGTCGAGGCGAGACTGGCGACGGTTTGAGGTTCGAGGTTCGAAGTTTTCGGAACTTCGAACTCAGAACTTCGAACTTCT
>CAZGYZ010000038.1:8512-11920 GCA_964530675.1 uncultured Nitrospira sp.
CGAATACATTGACAGCCTACCGACGCTGTGTTATCCCCACTGCACTCGCCGAGTCCCTGCGAACGAGAAGGCTGAGGTCGAGGGTAAGGTTAAGCAGGAAAGAAGGTTGGAGGTTGGAATCTGTAGACCATGTCCTTGCCTCAGGCCTCAAACCTCAGACCGTCTCAGCCTTCAGCCTACTAGCATGCAGACCCCTATGACAATCTGCCGGTCCCTCATCACTCCCTGCTCGGAGCCATTCATATCGTGGAGTGGTCGGGTCGTCTGGGTAATGCTCTGCGCCACGCTATTACTCTGGACCCCGCCTTACGCCTCAGCAAAATCGAAACCCAATCGGGCTCCGCGCCCAGAGCCTGCGCTCAAGATTCTCGATCTGAACGTCTCTCCAAACCCCTATACGGCCTCATCCGGCCCGTTGCAGTTTTCCGCCTTGGTCCAACTGCCCAAGGAACTGGATGGCGCGACACTGCTAGAGGTCTCTTCGTTCATTACGTCACCATCGAAAAACTCACTGCGTTTTCTGACCGCGCGTAAGCCACTGGATCCGCACACCGCCTCAACTGACGGCGCAAGCCCTCCACACGTTTCTGTCCTCCTGACGTGGGATGGATTGGATCAGAAGAAAACCGCGGCGGGAGCGGGGCTCTATCACTTCGAAGTGCGGGCCAAGTTGCTGGCGAACGGCGAAAAAGGTCCCAGGACGCAGATGGTTGCCTGGCCGAAACGTGGAACGATAGAAGTGAAATAACTGACCGTGAGGGGTAAGGGGTGAGGCGTCAGGGGTTCGAAGATTTTCGTCTTTACTCCTCACCCCTAACCGTTCACCCCTAACACGTTTATCCGATGCGCGAGACAGCCTGCCCCGAATCCGTTGTCGATGTTCATCACCCCGACCCCTGCAGCGCAGGAATTCAGCATCGTCAGCAACGCAGCAAGCCCACCGAAACTTGCGCCGTAGCCCCGGCTCGTCGGCACGGCCACGACTGGGCAGGAAACCAACCCGCCGACCACGCTCGGTAACACCCCGTCCATCCCTGCCACCACCACGACCACCCGGGCTTGCAGCAGCCGGCTCTGACGCTCCAGCAACCGATGAATGCCGGCCACACCCACATCATAGAGCGTCTCAACCCGGCTCCCCATCACTTCCGCTGTGACTCTCGCTTCCTCCGCGACTGGAATATCCGAAGTGCCAGCGGTAATCACCAAGATATGCCCCTGTAACTGCCGCTTAGGGTCACGGATCGAGACGATGCGCGCCTCGTCATGATAGACCGCTCGACGATCAAGCCGTTTGATAAGCGTGCCCACCTGGCGGGTCGCGCGCGTCGCCAACAGCGGGCGATGGTGTTTCAACAACGCTTTCGCAATGGCACGAATCTGGGCCGATGTCTTTCCCTCGCAGAAAATGACCTCAGGGAACCCCTGCCGTAACGACCGGTGGTGATCGATCGAGGCAAATCCAAGATCTTCATAGGGCAAGGTACGGAGCTGCCCGATAGCCGCCTCCACAGGCAAGGTACCTGCCTGCACTTCGGTCAGTAGACGTGTCAGCGCCTCAGGATTCACGGCTGTCCTTTCTCCGGCTTTGCATCACGCTCCATCAGGTCCGTCACCGCCTTCCGGCACGACTTCCCCTCAAACAACGCCGCGTTGATCTCCTGCACGATCGGCATGTCGACCCGGTGGCGTCGCGCGAGTCCTAACGCCGCTTTCGCCGTCCGCACACCTTCGGCCACGGCCTGCATGTTTCCGAGAATCGTCTCCAGTCGCTCGCCCTTCCCCAGTCTTACGCCGACCATGTGATTCCGACTCAAGGATCCGGTGCAGGTCAACACCAAGTCGCCGACGCCGGACAGTCCGTAGAACGTTCGTGGGTCAGCACCCATTGCGACGCCCAACCGCACCATTTCAGTTAACCCACGCGTAATCAACGCAGCCCGCACATTATGACCGAGATCCAATCCATCCACCACGCCGGCTGCGAGCGCCATCACGTTTTTGAGCGCCCCGCCGAGCTGGACGCCCAGCACATCGTTGTCGGCGTAGACTCGAAAGGCCGGTGTCATCAACACGGTCTGGAATGTCTTGACCAGCTCCTCGTCACTCCCGGCTAAACAGAGCACTGCCGGCTTCCCTGCGCTGACTTCAGTCGCGAAGCTCGGACCGGACAACACCATGAGATCCCGGTGCATAACAGGAGGAAGTACGTCAGTCATGACCTGAGTCATCAAATTCAATGTATCTTCTTCAACCCCCTTCGTCGCGCTGACGAACGGGGTCGGGATGGAAAGGGACCGGACCAACTCGCGCAGCACAGGACGTGCCACGTGGGACGGCACCGCAAAAATCAGCCCCTCGCACTGCTCGGTAAGTTCCGACAACGATCCGGTAGCAACGAGCGATGGGGGAAGCACCACACCGGGCAAGAAGACCGGATTCTCGTGTTTCCCGTTGATCGCAGCCACGACCTCTCGCTCATAGGCCCAGAGCCGAGTTTCAAGACCTTTCTCCGCCAGATGTTTCGCCAGGGCGGTGCCCCAAGCACCGGCCCCGATGACTCCTATTCGGCTGATCGTCTGCATGTAGTAGACCCTAGCAGGATGCTAAAACTGGTTCATCTGGTTGGTCTGGTTTGTTTTGTTTATCCGGTTGATTTGGTTCATCTGAATAGTTTCGTTCAACCAAACAAACTAGACAAACCAAATAACGGTCTTCTTAAGCTGGAGGAGAGTTTCAACATCCTGCCAAGAGCTAGCGGATTATAGGAACCGGTTCTTTCACCTGTCAATGAACGAGAGCCGGTTTTTGAAATCCGTCACGCCAGGTGAGACTCCACTGCGCTAGCAAACCAGCGCAGTTCCGTGTAGCCTAGGAACCATCCATGAAACTCTGTCCTTCTTGTCGACGTGAACTCCCAGAGATTAGCCGCTACTGTTCGCAGTGCGGTCAGCGGCTGCACGCAGACCCAGTTGAACTCCCACCGCCACGCCAAGTCGAACCGCCAGCGGATCGGCTGAATGTCGAAGTGCTGTACGGCATGGTGGCGATGCTATCCCTCGCGATCCTCTTCCCACCCTGGGAAACTCCGCCGTCACAGGCTCCCGAATTCCTCGGCCTGCATTTCATCTTATCGCCCCCCACAGCGGATGCCATGGTGAGCCGACTGCTGCTGACAATCGAACTCGTCACCATCGCCATCGCGGGGCTATACGGATCTTTCCTCTTCCGGCAAAAACCTTAGCAGGATGCTGAAAAACCCCGCCAGCTTCGTTCTCGCATCGTTCAGACCCTCAACGTACCCCAGAGGGTACGCCTCGGCCCTTCACTCGCTGCGGCCTTGCTGAACGGGTTTTTTGAGCATCCTGCACGCGATTATCCTATTGTCCTAGAATGGGGACAATTGGA
>CAZGYZ010000039.1:0-11855 GCA_964530675.1 uncultured Nitrospira sp.
GTCGTCCCTGGTGCAGGCAATTGATGGAATGATTTTGCATGGTGATTGTTCAATGTTGAATTGGAGAGCCTCATTACATTCACCATATCAACATTGTCCATTGAACATTCGCCCAGGGTATAGGGCCTATCGGTATCGATCCAGGTACCTGCGCAAGGCGGGGCTGTCTCGTTCCCGAACCGTGACGGCGATCCGTAATTGTTCAAGATATTGATCGAGCGTTTTCCCGCCGAGGTCGATCTTGCGCGTGACGAAAAAGTCCCGCACATCCCGTTCGAGTTCAGGTGTGGCGAGGCTGCCGATCCCGCCGCACATGCGGCGCATCCCTTGTTTGGGAAACATCTGGTCCATCTTTTCCCAGTTCGTTTTGACAAACGCCCAGGCGGATTCTCTGCCATAGACACTGCCCAGGATGGAACTGACGAGAAACGGCGCGTCTTGCGTGCGGATTTCTCCGCTGATGGTGCGGGCGAGGGTGCGTTCGAGCAATGATTTTGCCTGGAACGATGCAAGCGAAAAGAGATAGCGCCGTTCTTCTTGCGGTGTGGTGGCGGTGCGGAACCGTTCGTCAAATTCTTCGTACCTGGTTGTGTCGCCCGTATGAGCGAGGATCCCGACCAGCGAGGGCACGACATTGGGGTCAACGGCTGTCGCGTCGCTGCGATAAGCCCGGTACAGCTCAGCTGCTCGTTGTTGGATAGCCGGATCATTGCCGAGTTTACCCTGTGCGCCAATCAGTTCACCCCGCAGCTGTTTCGTCAGCTCGCTCTCGCCGCCTCGGGGTGCCCAACCCAACTCTGTAACGGCCGGACCGATCCGGCCTCGCACGAACGCCTCAAGCGCCGATCGATCCTCTACTGTGATGATCCGATTCAGGAAGGAGAAGGAGTCGAGCAGCACAGCCCAGACATTCTTGTCCCGCTCTGTCGTAAAGCGGGCTGTCAGTTCGAGATAGTCCGTGAGGGGCATATGACCTGCGATGGTGGTGGCCCAGGCGTCGTTGATGAGGTTAAATCGCTCGGTAACAGCGAGTCGATCGATGCCGCGGTTCAAGAGCCGATCGAGCAGGTCTGGCGCATAGCGCACCCGGTAGAAACCGTGGCCGCCCTCGTTAATCAGTACTGACTCCCAATCGTGAGGGAGCGGGGCTGTCATCTTCTTCTCCATCAGCAACATGCGCGAGGTGTCGGTCTTGCCTCCGGCGGTCACTCGCATCTGGAGCGGGATCTGCCATGTAGTTGGTGAGGAGTGAGGAGTAAGGGGTGAGGGGTTGGGGAGATAGGTGAAGCGTTGTTGGGAAAGTACAAGCCGGCCCGACTGATCGACCTCAGCCGTAATGAGGGGATACCCTGGGTGGAAGATCCAGCCGTCCATAAGTTGAGGCACCGGCTGTTTGGAGATCTTCCCCAGCGAAACCCAGAGATCCTTCGTGTCTGCATTCCCGTACGCATGCTTGCGCAAGTAGTCGCGGACGCCGTCGCGGAAAACCATCGGCCCGATGTGCTGCTCTAACATCCGGAGCACCGACGCGCCTTTTTCATAAGTCAACACGTCGAACATCGCGTCCGCATCCTTGGGAGCTTGCACCGGATATTCAATCGGTCTGGTGCTGTGCAACCCGTCCACCGCAAAGGCTGCAGCACGCGAGACCCCGAAACTGTCCCATCGTTTCCATTCCGGTTTCCAGGCATCGACTGCCAGCATCTCCATAAAGGTGGCGAAGGCTTCGTTCAGCCAGAGTCCGTTCCACCAGGACATGGTCACTAAATCGCCGAACCACATGTGCGCGTTTTCATGCGCGACCACATCGGCCACGCGCTCCAGTTCCCCATGGGTGGCGCTCTTCCGATCGACCAGTAAGGCCGTTTCACGATAGGTAATGGCGCCCAGATTCTCCATGGCCCCTGAGGCAAAATCAGGAATGGCGAGCAGATCCAGCTTGTCGCCGGGGTAGGGAATCCCATAGTAGCTCTCAAAAAATGAGAGTGACGCTGCCGCAATGTCCTGGCCGAATTCGGTCAGATGTTTTTTCCCAGGGACAGCCCATAGGCGAAGCGGGGCCTGACCGATCATCACCGGCTCGGTTGGCTCGATCCGTCCGACGATGAAGGCGACCAGGTAGGTGGACATCCTCATCGTATCGGCGAAACAGACAACCTTCTTCCCCCCCGCAAGCGTTTCGGATGCGATCATGCTGTTGGAGACTGCGGTGACAGTCGGATCGATGACCAGTGTCGTGGCAAAAACAGCCTTGAAGTCCGGCTCATCCCAGCAGGGGAAAGCCCGGCGGGCATCGGTCGCTTCGAACTGTGTCGCGGCCATGTTGTGAGTCGCACCATGTTCGTCTTTATAAGTACTGCGATAGAACCCGCGGAGCTTGTCGTTGAGCATCCCGCGGAAGTTCATCGTCAGCTTCCAAGTGCCTGGTGAGAGAGGCGTGGCGAATGTGAGATAACAGCGCTCGAGCGCTTTATCCAACGTAATTGTTGCCTGTCTCATCGTGCCTGGATCTCCCTCGATCTGCGCCGAGGTAATGTCAAGTTCAATGGCGTTGAAGACGATGTCAGAGGTTGCCTGATGAACCGTAAGGGTGATGGTTGCCTGTCCCGCAAAGCTTGAGGTAGGTAGATCCGGCTCCAATCGCAGATCGTAGCGAACCGGAACTACATGCCTTGGAAGCCGGTATGGATCGACGGTGCCTGAAGAAGAGGCCTGGTTCATGTTCTTACCTTTCGGTCGTTTGGTAGATGCTTGCACGAAAGTACTGTTGAGAGATGTGCTGAGAAACGCTGTAAGCGGAATGACAAGAAAGAGTCGGGCATGCGTGAAAAAAGCCTGCAGGGTCTGTCGCCTGCTAATCGGGTCAGTCATGTCCTCGTCGCTGGATACAACTCGACCCCGTTGGCTGTACCTACGATGAGTAGGTCTGTTCGTCCGACAAAAAGGCCGGTCTCGACCACTCCGGGAATTTGATTCAAAGCAATCTCGAGTTCTCGCGGGTTATCGATCCGTGGCAGATGGACATCCAGAATCACATGGCCTGCTTCTGTCTTGAAGGGCAACCCATCCCGTTCTCTAAGCACCACAGGACTCTTTGTGAGCGCCTTAATTTCTCTGGCCGTACTTCCCCAGCCAAAGGGGATTACCTCAATAGGGAGAGGGAACGATCCCCCCAGCACTGGGACTCGCTTGGTATGGTCGACCAACACGATGAACTGCTTGGCCGAAGCCGCGACAATCTTTTCCTTCAGGAGTGCGCCGCCTCCGCCCTTGATGAGATTGAAGCCCGGATCGACCTGATCCGCCCCGTCGATCGCGACATCGATCACCCAGGCATTGTCGGCATCAATGAGGATGATTCCTTGTTGCATCGCAAGCGCAGCCGTTCCCTTCGACGTGGGCACTCCACGAAGCCTCATACCTGAACGGACCTTTTCTCCCAACGCCATGACCATATGCTTGGCTGTCGAGCCGGTCCCAAGGCCGACGATCATTCCATCGCGAACAAATTCGACGGCGGCTAACGCCGCGGCTTTCTTCAGGCTATCGAGATCCTGGTTGCTCATCATGATGCGGGGGTATGGGAGAGAGCTGCGGCGACGGACGCGGCGCCGAGTAAGGCGGTCTGCTGATTCATGACCACTTTGACCGGGATCGAACTCATCAGGCGCGCATAGCGGCCTTTGTTGGTGAAGGCCTTCATGAATGTTCCGTCTTTCAGTTTGGCCAACAACTTCGGCGCGATGCCGCCTCCCAGATACACTCCGTTCAATGTCATCGCCTTCAAGGCCAGATTGCCGGCTTCAGCTCCGTAGATGGAGGCGAACAGATCGAGCGCCTGCTTGGCGATGTCTGCCTGTCCCTTGAGCCCCGCTTCAGCAATCACCGCCGCCGGATCGCCGGCTTTGATTTGTTCTGAGAGCCACGTCGGCTCATTTTTCTTGCTGTCGCGGACATAGTCATAGATGGCGTGCAGGCCGGGACCGGACAGCACCCGTTCATAACTCACGTGCAGATAGTGACCGCGCAGATGGCGCAGCAGTTCAATTTCGTTATCGTTGTTCGGTGCGAAGTCCGCATGCCCCCCTTCGGATGGCATCGGCTGATAGCGCGAGCCGTTCCAGAAGAGGATAGATTCGCCCAGTCCGGTCCCTGCTGCAATCAGGGCGAGCGCTTGCTTGTGGGGTGGTGGATTTCCGGCGTTGAGGGTTTCGACTTCGTCCGGTCTGAGCAAAAGGATTCCATGTGCCATGGCTTCGAGATCGTTGATCAGCTTCACTCTCGGTATATCAAAACGTTTCGCCAGGATTGCTCCATCGACCACCCACGGGAGGTTGGTCGTCTGGCAACGGTTCTGAATGACAGGGCCGGCGATGCCGAAACAGGCCGCATCGATTTTCGGCGGTTTTTCCGCTGAGCGCTCCGGTTCCGGCTCGGCATCGTCCGTCTTCTCGGTCGCGAATTCATCGATAGACGTTGGTGGCTTCGGTGGGACGAGAAATTCCGTAAGCATGTCCTCGAGCGAGGTGTAATCGGCGCTGTGGAATGACTCCAGCCGGACGGGATCGACGCGGCCTGACGTCCAATCGAACAGAGCCAAGTGAGTTTTCGTGCCCCCGATATCTCCGGCAACGATCATCTCGTCCTCATGTGCTCGCCCACTGTTACTGAATCGGAAGCTCGGCTGCTGCAGCTCGATCGAGGAACCAGATGAGGCGGCCTTCCTCTGGCTCGACCAACGATGCCGGAAGCTGGCGTTCCGCCTCGGTCTTCGGATCGAGGATGGCCCTCACGGCTCCTGCTTTGGCGGCTCCCGCGACGAGAAACAGTATCACACTCGCTCTGTTGATCGCAGCAAAAGTCATGGTCAATCGGTTGGGAGGATCTTTCGGAGATTGAGTTGCCGCAATCAGGCGTTGATGGTCCCGCAGGACCGGCGCCCCAGGAAACAGAGAAGCCGTATGCCCATCTTCGCCCAGCCCTAAGAGGATGAGGTCAAGGGAGGGCTGGACCGATAGTGGGGTCTTCGTCGCAAGATGCAACTGCTGTTCATACTCATGAGCCGCCGCCTGTGGGTCATGGGATTCCCCTGCCATATGACAGACCTGCGAAGGCGTAATTTTCAGAGGGGTGAACAGAGTCTTGTTGGCCAAGGCATAGTTACTTCGAGGGTCATTCGGAGGGACGCAACGTTCATCGCTGAAAAAAAATGTGGTTCGAGACCAATCGAAGCGATCGGCGAAGGCAGGAGAGATTAGGGCTCGGTAGAGTGTCTCCGGTGTCGTGCCGCCGGAGAGGGCGATAAAGAATCGACCTTTTGTGCGAATGGCCTCTTGGCCCACTTCCAGTACGAATGCTGCTGCTGCTTCAGCCGCGGCTTGGCTGTCGCTGTGGATGCGGATGTCGGGGACAGCAGGCATCCTATTTCTTGCGGGCACGCCCACTCTTAGTGCGCCGCATCGTGGGGCGCCGAACTGCGGTGCGAGGTGCGAGGAACTTTGTCAACGTCTGAATCGTCGCGATCGGATTCTTACCCAAGGGTAAGACGATCCCCTGTTGATCGTGAGCTTTGAGCGCCTGTATATCGCCGGCTGCTTGGGCCTGCGCGAGTGTGCGAAAGGTAAATGGTTTTCCTGGAATACCGAGATCGGGAATCATCTGATCGACAAGCTGTAAAAACAACCCGCTCTTCGGACCCCCTTTATGGAGTTGGCCGGTTGAATGGAGATAGCGCGGACCATAGCCGGCTGTCGTCGTCACATGGTGATGGGAGACGAGCGCTCTTCGCAGAGAGCGGATGGCCTGCTCCATTCTGAAGGAGGGTGTCGTATAGGCCAAGATGGCGACGTAGGCGCCGGGGCGACATTGCTGCTTGAGCTGCGCCGCAGCTTGTGCCGCAGTCGCGGTTGTTTGTTTCGGCAACCGGCCGGTGGCCTGGATGGTATCCAGTACGCGGGCAGTGTTGTCTTTACTTTCTTGAACGTTCGGTTGATCGAACGGGTGAATCCCCAGGAGATGGCCCGCCACGGCCGTGGCGATTTCCCACCTGAAAAATTCCCCTGCGAGATCATAACGGTCTTGGAGTGTGAGAGTCAGGACCGGGTGTCCATGTCGCGCGAGCCCGGCAATCTGCCGGTCGAGCTGTCTATTCTGATCTCCCTTTAACCGCAGATAGACAAAGAGCCGGTCCGTGCCATAGGCGGTCGGAGAGGCAATCGGTTCGTTTGCTACAGGAATGAGGCCGGTTCCTTCCTTCCCTGTGCTTTCTGCGAGGAGCTGTTCCGCCCACAGACCAAACGTGGTGATCTGTGGTGATGAGATCAGGGTGATCTTGTTGCGTCCTGCCTGCGCCAGCGAGGCCATCGTTGCGCCAAGGTCAGCCCCGGGATTCCGTTCAAGAGGGGATTGGGTGCGGCAGGCCTGGGCCATGGCTGTGGCACGCGTGATCAATCGTACGACGTCGATTCCCATCAGGACCGCAGGGACTAGTCCAAAATAGGAGAGGACCGAGTACCGTCCACCGATGTCGGGTGGGTTGGTAAAGATGCGCCAAAACCCATGCTCTGCTGCAAGCTTTTCTAACCCGGTGCCGGGATCGGTAATGGCAATGAACTGTTCGCCTCCTTGGTGGCCCGGAGTCTTATGGACAAGTTCCCAAAAGTGGGCAAAGAGGGACATGACTTCGATGGTTCCACCGGATTTGCTGGCGAGGATGAATAGGCTTCGAGCCGGGTCGATCGCCTGCGTGACCTGTTGAATCCAGCCTGGAACGGTAGAGTCGAGAACCCATAGACGTGGGAACCCATTGGATGATCCAAACGTTGCGCGAAGGACTTCTGGCCCCAAGCTGCTGCCACCCATCCCGAGCAGGACCATGTCGCGGATGCCGCGCTTTTTGGCCGAAGCGGCGAAAGTCAGCAAATCCTCGGCCCTATCTTTCATGTACTCGACGATAGTCAGCCAGCCGAGGCGATTGGCGATGTCGGTGGGATCTTGTTTCCAGAGCCGATGGTCGCAGGCCCACATTCTCTCAACCGTACGGGATTCGGCGAGACGTGCATTTGCCGCAACGACCAGGGATTGAAGCTCCGGGGGAAATGATCGATCAGTTTCGAGTTTCATGGCAAGCCTTCCTCCTATTCTAGATATCGGAGGAGAGAAACACAAACATGAGATCTCGCCTAGCCCGGTCTGTCTGGTTTCTCTGGTCTATCTGGTCTGTTCGGTCTGTCTCATTTGTTCAGTTGAACCAGAGAGACCAAATAGACCAGACAGACCAAATGAACAAAACAGGACAGCGCATAGTTTGACAGGGCGCTGGCCCCATCCCTATAATGCCCCTGTCATCCTGAGTCGTCTTAGGTAAGGAGTGATCGTATGTCTTTTACATCTCAGCAACCATCAAATCTCAAGAAAAAACGCGAGCATGGATTTCGTAAGCGAATGAGCACGAAGAATGGCCGGAAGGTGTTGGCTCGTCGTCGCGCGAAGGGACGGGCCCGCTTAACCGTATAGGTCGAGCGACGCTGACTAGGGCTGCACGAAGGAATCTTTACCCTCCGTTATGTGCCCCGGACAAGTTAGCTCCCAACACAGGATGACAGTATGTGGTCATAACCGAGTCCAGATCGCTGGCCTCGAAGGGGGAGTCCTGTGCAAACTAGCCCTTTTCTATGGTGATGGCGATGTCACATGGTGGGGGCGACAAACACCTGTTCTTGAAACGCAGCCGCGACATTGAATATGCCAAGGAGCACGGAAGCCGTATCTCGACCGCCCTGTTTAACATGATAGTTTGTCGGACTGACGGGATTGGCAGCCGGGTCGGTATTGTGGTGGGGAAACGGTTCGGCATAGCCGTTAGCCGGAATAGGGTAAAGCGCCTGTTTCGGGAGCTTACACGGCAACTGCGCGGTCAATTGCTCCCTGGACTGGACCTTGTGGTTTTCCCCAAGCGGGATTCAATTGTGCAGCCCTTTTCCATCCTGAAAGGGGTGTGGTTGTCGGCGCTTCAGCGTCAACGGCTGTTTCGTATCCGTGAGGACTAGCGTTCGCCGGTGGGGCTTGACTCTGCTTGCCGGTTATCGCTAATG
The DNA here is from genome assembly GCA_964530675.1 of uncultured Nitrospira sp. Taxonomy (GTDB): domain Bacteria; phylum Nitrospirota; class Nitrospiria; order Nitrospirales; family Nitrospiraceae; genus Palsa-1315. The sequence continues at coordinate 8,094 of CAZGYZ010000039.1, forward strand.
GGTCTCGGCTTTTCTTTGTCAGCCTGCCATTCTGAGCCAACCTGCTCTGAATATGCGAGGGCCGCGATCAGCTGGTATGGGTGCTTCGTGAACGCACGTTTCTGATCCACAGTTCGATGAAATATTGAATTTTTCATCGTGAGATTTGGATCCTCTGAAGTACTAGGATCGCAATTGGTCATATCGAGGTAGCGGGTTATTATGGACAAACGCGTTGTCGTCTTTCTCGTTCTGTCATTAGCGATCATCCTGGGATTCGATCTGTTTATCAGACAGATGGGATGGGCTCCTGACCAGAATCATCCTCAGCCTCCCGCTGAGGATGCCTCTGGTCCGAGCTCCTCCGCGGAACGAGAGCCGGCTCCCGCCCCGGGAACAGGCAAGGACAGCAGTTCGACCGGTTCGAGCGTCCCATCCAAATCCGGTCAAAAATCCGGCGCTCCCTCGCCGGATACTTCACCGACAATACTGGAACAGACTGTAACAGTTGAAACCGACCTCGTTCGAGTCGGACTGTCGAATCGTGGCGGGGTGATTCGAACGTGGGAGCTGAAGCGATACCATACCTCGACCCCGGAAAAGAAGCCGGTGCAGCTTGTTTATCACGGAGGGAAGTTCAAGGGCCCACTCTCCATTACAGTCACGAATGCCGACATCGACAAGACGGTTCGTGAAGGCCTCTATAGTATCGAAAAAGATTTCACCAGTCTTGATGCCGCGCATCCTGTCGGGCATGTCACGATGCAGTTCCACGATCCAATCACCCATATCGGTGTAGAGAAAAAACTGACCTTTCACCACGATAGTTATGTCGTAGATGTATCGGTTGCCCTGGAGGGGATCACCGAGCCCTACGATATCGTGCTGGGAACTAACTTCGGAATCGTGGAATGGGGTAGCGGGTTCATCGGTGTGATCGGGTCTGCCTCACAGGTTGACGACAAAGTAGACAACGAGACGCCGGAAAAGGAACTTGAGCGGAAAGGGGCGGTTAAGTGGGTCGCCTTACACGATAAGTACTTTATATCGGTGTTAATGCCGAAACAGGGCACGTCCTCGCTTGCCAAGACCGAAGGCGAGCAGATTGTGTCGACCGGGGTGCGGATGGCCGCGTCAGGAGGCGCGTCCTCGGCTGCGCTTCAGCTCTATGCCGGTCCAAAGGAGTACGACACGCTCAAAGCCCTGAACGTGGGCCTGGAAGATATGATCGATTTCGGATTCTTCATCTTCGGCAGTTGGTCTTTTGTGAAAGCGGTCGCGAAGCCAATCTTTTATATACTGCGGTTTATCCATGACTATATCCCCAACTATGGGATCACCATCATCCTGCTGACGATGGCGATCAAGGTCATATTTGTGCCGCTGCAATATAAGAGCTATAAGTCGATGAAAATGATGCGGCTGATTCAACCGAAGATCAAAGAAGTCCAGGAGAAATACAAGGGTGATCGCGACCGTTTGAACAAGGAATTGATGAAACTTTATCGGGAACAGAAAGTGAACCCGTTGGGTGGCTTTCTCCCGATGTTCTTGCAGATGCCGGTCTTCGTGGCCCTGTTCAATGTCCTCTATACGACGATCGACTTGCGCCAAGCCCCTTTCATGCTCTGGGTTAAAGATTTATCGGTGCAGGATCCCTTCTATGTGTTGCCGATCCTCATGGGGGCGACGATGTTTATTCAGCAGAAAATCACGCCCACCACGATGGATCCGACACAGGCAAAAATCATGTTGGTGCTCCCGATCGGCATGACATTCCTGTTCGTTAACTTTCCTGCTGGTCTTGTATTGTATTGGGTAACCAATAATATCCTGACCATCTCCCAGCAATTGATCACGGATCGTTTTCTGTTGACCGACAAGGCGCTGGCCTCGGCAGCGGCTGAGCAAAGCAGCAGCCCGAACGCATAAGCGTCTCCCGACTGGTCTATCTAGTTTATCTGGTCTGTCTCGTTTGTTTGGTTGAACCGGACAGACCAAATAGACCAGATCAACCAAATGAACAAGACAGGCTGGCGGACTTTTTCAGCATCCTGCCAGTGAATGAGGCGTCATGCGTGGAGGACTCGGAGACACGATTTGTGCCATCGCCACCCCCGCAGGCGAGGGCGGTATTGGGATCGTTCGTCTGAGTGGTCCTCATGCGCTTGCTGTTGCCTCCCAAGTTGTTCGGCTTCGGTCTGGTGATCCGCTCTCATCGGTTCCCTCTCATACACTGCATCTTGCCGATCTGGTAATTCCCGCATCAGACAATCAGAAAGGAACGAGAATCCTTCACAAGCGCCTACCCGTATCGGGCCTACTCGATGAGGCGCTCGTGGTCTATATGAAAGGGCCTCGATCTTATACGGCAGAGGACGTGGTGGAGATTCAGTCTCATGGCGGGGCACTCGTGCTTGGGATGGTTTGCACGGTATGCATTGAGTCCGGCGCACGGATGGCGGAGCCGGGAGAGTTTACGAAGCGAGCCTTTCTCAACGGGCGCTTAGATCTCTCCCAGGCGGAAGCGGTACTCGATACAATCAGGGCCACATCATCCGCCGGATTGAATATCGCTCAACGCCAGCTACGGGGTGATCTCGCTCGTGAGGTGGAACAGGCGCGGACCTCTCTTCTGACGGTATTGGCCCATGTGGAAGCGGGGATTGATTTTGTGGGCGAAGATATTTCCTTTCTTCAGCGCGATGAACTGGTGCGCATCGTGGGCGAGGCCTGTGCAGTGGTTCAGAGGCTGGAAACCACGGCGCAGGAGGGTCGGATCTTGCGGGAAGGCGCGCGAGTCGTCATCCTTGGCCGGCCGAATGTCGGAAAATCCAGCCTGTTAAACCGTCTTCTGAGGGAAGAACGGGCGATTGTGACGGCCATTCCCGGAACGACGAGGGATGCGATTGAGGAATCTATCGATCTTGACGGGGTGATGATTCGTCTGGTTGATACGGCAGGAGTGCGGGAAACGGACGATATTGTCGAGCAGGAAGGGATTAAACGGACGCGTGCGGCGCAGAATGAGGCGGACCTCCTGTTAGTGGTCGTAGATGGCAGTACGCTTCTCACGAGCGATGATCGGGTGGTCTTGAGCGCAGCCAGGGATCGCAAGCATGTAGTGATCCTGAACAAGGCGGATCTTGCCGCTTCAGTGGAAACTGATGCCGCGCTTGAGGGCCACCTGGTATTTGTTGTTTCGGCTAAAACAGGGTTGGGGATTGAGACGGTGAAGTCGGCTCTTCGCGCTCAGCTTGTGTCCGAGGGCTTTGAGGCAGCGGAGAGCGTCACGGTGACGAACGTACGGCATCGTGACGCGTTACGCCGGGCCGGTGAATCCCTGGGCCAGGCTCTCGAGTCCGTGCGGTGCGGGATGGCCGGAGAGTTTGTCTCGATCGATGTGCGCGCCGCAGCCGACGCGCTCGGAGAAATTACGGGCGCCATTACGACAGACGAGATTCTTGGCCGAATCTTTTCAGAATTCTGTATCGGTAAATAGGAAAAGATCGAACATGGGACAGTCAGTGGACGTCATTGTGGTTGGCGGAGGTCATGCCGGCTGCGAAGCCGCCTTGGCGGCGGCGCGCATGGGTGCGCAAACCTTGCTGCTCACGATGGATCGTGACCGAATCGCACAGATGTCGTGCAACCCGGCGATCGGGGGAATCGCCAAAGGACATTTGGTAAAGGAAATCGATGCACTGGGCGGGGAAATGGCGCGGAACACCGATCAAGCCGGCATCCAGTTCCGCTTCATCAACACGAGTAAAGGCCCGGCGG
>CAZGYZ010000040.1:0-11802 GCA_964530675.1 uncultured Nitrospira sp.
GGCAGCGGCTATGGCGCGAGTCTCGCATGGTCAGTGCTGGGTTGTTGAAGGAAGGGCGCCGGTTTTGTCCGATGGCGTTATGGTGTCGAGCAGCTTCCGGACTGCGTGGGCGAGTACCTCCGGAGTGAAGGGTTTTTGCAAGAAACTGGTGGCACTTTCATCTTGACCGGCCATGATGCCAACGTCATCCATATACCCCGACATGAACAGGGTTCGTAATTCCGGGTTGATGACGGAGAGATGTTGTGCCAGTTCCCGTCCTCCCATGCCAGGCATCACGACGTCGGTCAGAAGGAGCTGACAGGATCCTGCCTGTTGCGTTGCCAGCAAGCAGGCTTCGATCCCGTTCTTCGCTTCTACGACCTGGTAGCCCAGTTTCCGAAGCTCGTCTCGCACCAGCGTCCGCACGCTCGGCTCGTCTTCAACCAAGAGAATCGTTTCCGAGCCTCGTTGAGGCTGCCTAGATGGCTGAACCGGTTCCGCGGTGAAGATGTCCGACTCAACTCTCGGGAAATATAGGTCGAAGCGTGTGCCGTGGCCCACGCGGCTGGTGACGTCGATAGCCCCTCCGCATTGGGTGACAATTCCATACACGGTGGAGAGGCCCAGCCCTGTGCCCTTCCCCTCCCCCTTCGTGGTGAAGAATGGTTCAAAGATATGGGATTGTGTTTTGAGGTCCATGCCGCAACCGGTATCGCTGACAGCCAGCCGAACATAGGGGCCTGGCGGCAACGGGGTGAGGTGGTAGACCGGACTGCGTGTCAGTTCGACTTGGGTCGTTTCGATCGTGAGCGTTCCGCCCTTTGGCATGGCGTCTCGCGCGTTGACGATGAGATTGACCAGGACCTGTTCAAGCTGAGTTTGGTCGGCTCGCAGCCGGCCGTTCTTGGGATCGAGTTTACTGACGAATTGGATGTCTTCACCGATGAGGCGGCGTAGCATGTTTTCTAAATTCGTGACAGCGGCATTGATCGATAGAATTTTTGGGTCAGCCGGTTGCTTACTGCTGAAGGTGAGCAGTTGTCGGATCAACGACGCGGCCTTTCCGCCGGCCTTCAGTGTTTCTTCGATCTTTCCGCGAAGGGGGTGTTCAGGGCCGAGCTCGACCAAGAGAATCTGGCTGTAGCCCATGATAATGGTTAGAAGATTATTGAAGTCGTGCGCGATCCCTCCGGCCAACCGGCCAACCGCTTCCATCTTTTGCGATTGCCGAAACTGCTTCTCGCTCTGGCGTAGGGCCTCTTCTGCCCGTTTCCGCTCGGCTCGGTCTTCGAACTCTCGTAATGCGCGCTGGACTGAGGGCACCAGTCGCCCAAGCCGTTGCTTGAGCACATAATCGGTTGCGCCTTGGTGCATGGCATCGATGGCCAATTCCTCTCCGATAGTGCCCGAGACGAAGAGAAAGGGTACGTCGGGACAGTGCTGACGCGCGAGGATGAGCGCTGTCATGCCGTCGAAGCCCGGAATTGAATAGTCCGCCAGGATGAGTTCGGGCCGGCCTGCTTTAAGGGCTGCTACAAATGCCTGGCGTGTGTCGACGAGTTGCGACTGACAGGGAATATTGCCGTCCATCAAGGTGGTCGTGATGAGCTCTGCGTCGAGTGGGTTGTCCTCAAGGAGGAGTAGGCGGAGAGGGGGTTTCACAGATCCTTTGTAGGGAGGCTACTTGATTGACTCAGAGCCTTCGGGCGGTGGTTCATTGATGACTCCCCAAAAAACACCAAGTTCTTTAACGGCCGTGATGAACTGATGAAACTCAACCGGTTTTACCACGTAGGCGTTGGCGCCCAACGCATAGCTTTGGGCCAAATCGCTTTCTTCGCGCGAGGATGTGAGCATGACGACGGGAATCGGTTTGAGGTTCACGTCATTCTTAATCGTTCTCAAAACTTCGAGCCCGTCGACTTTCGGCATCTTGAGATCTAAGAATACGACGGCTGGATTGTTCGGCAGCCTGGCAGCAAAGACTCCACGACAGTAGAGGTAGTCGAGAGCTTCGGCTCCGTCCCGGCATACCACCACTTTGTCTGCGATGTGCTGCTCTTCCATGGCGGCCAGCGCAAGTTCGGCGTCACGCGGGTTATCTTCAGCCAGCAGGATGGGCTTGACGGTCGTCATCTTGGAGACCTCTCGAGCGGAAGGGAAAAGTAAAAGACAGCCCCTTGGTCCAGCGCCCCTTCGGCCCAGGTCCGTCCACCGTGTCGATGGATGATTCGGCGAACGTTGGCAAGCCCGATGCCGGTGCCCTCAAATTCGTCGTTCCGATGAAGGCGCTGAAAGACGCCGAATAGCTTATGCGCATATTGCATGTCGAATCCCACCCCATTGTCACGCACGAACACCTCGGTTTCACTGGAACTCTTAGTGACGGCGCCGATCTCGATCTTGGCCTCCGTCCGCGTGGCTGTGAATTTCAGGGCATTGGAGATCAGGTTCATGAACACTTGGCGTAACATGGCCGGATCTCCTGACACGTTCGGTAGTGGGTGTATTGTCCAGGAGATTGTCCGCCCTTGCAAGTCAAGTCGTAAATCGTGAAGGGCGGTCTTGACAAGCTGATCCAGGTTGACCGTCGTGCGGAGCATGTCTTGGCGGCCCATACGGGAAAAGACGAGCAGGTCGTCGATTAATTGTCCCATTTGCTTCGCGGAACCTGAAATCGTCTGTAAGTAGCGGCGTGCTTTGTCGTTCAGCGTGTCGCCGGCTGCCTTGGACAAGAGGGCCGCATATCCGTCGATATGACGAAGCGGAGCCCGCAGGTCATGCGACACGGAATAGCTGAACGATTCTAGCTCTTTGTTGGCGGCCAGGAGCAGTTCACCCCGGCTCTGTAATTCGGCAGCCACACGGCGTCGCTCGGCGACATCGTGATGGATCAGAAAGTAGACCGACGCCAAGAGGACCAACTGTAAGAACGCACCAAGTCCGAGTAGGGAGATGGTATTTTTTGTGCTTCCTGCTGATTCTTCCACACGGGCAAGCAGTACTCGTTGCTCTGCCGTGTCAAGCTCGGTCACCAGGCGATGGATTTCCTCTATCTCAGTCTTTGCCGCCCCGGAGAGCGCGAGATGCCTGACACCTTCATATCCACGCTTCTCACGTTGGACGATGGCCGCCGCCTCTGCCATCAACTGCCGGGAGATAAGCTGTTCGAGCGCCTCCACACGGTCGCGTTGTTCAGCTCCCTCGCTCGTCAGGCCTCTGAGATACCGAAGATATTCAGGCATTTGTTCCACGGTAGCCCGATAGGACTTGAGATAGGACTCATCGCCGGTGACGAGATAGCGCCGATGGCCGCTTTCAGCCGCAGCAAGGGCTTCTTCGACTGAGCTGAGCAGTTGGACCAATTCGTGGCTCTTCGTATCGAGCCGGCTATTCTCGATCAAGACGGAGGTATTGCGGTAGGAGATGGCGCTGATCACCACAATGCCGGCAAAGACGAGCCCAAACCCCGCAAGGACTCGTTGTTCGATCGACCAATGAGCGAACCGCTCTTTGAGCCGACTGGTCTTAGGGGGCGACACAGGGCTGCTGTCGGTAGCCGCTTCCGGCTGAACAGGCACGGATGTGTCGGGATGTTCCTGAGCGAGGGATTCCATGGTTCAAGCATGCGCGGGCATGGTGAGATCAACCACTGTCGTAGAAACTCTACCCTCCTCCTGAAAGCCCTGCAAGAAATATTTCAGAAGAATGCTTGCCGGGGACAACGATTTCGATCGACTAGCCGCCGAAGGGAATGACGGCCTGGGGAATGGGAAGGGATGCAGTTGGATCCGCCACGTTTGAAAATATCATGATGGCCGAGACAACCCAGTCGGTGACTGGTTGAGGATAGACGCCGATCGCAAGGGTGCCGGCGAGACAGACGTAGACCACCACTTTGATCGGGCCCGATACCTTGAGAGGCGACCGGTCGTGGGGTTCGTTGACGTACATCTTCTTCACGACGATGAGGTAGTAGTACATGGAAATGACGATGTTGATGAGCCCGACAGTGATGAGCACGTAGAGCCCTTCTTTGATGGCAGCGACAAAGATGTACAATTTTCCGATGAAGCCGGCCAGCGGGGGCACTCCGGCCAACGACAAGAGAAAGATCAGCATCGAAAAGGCGAGAAAGGGCGACCGTCGTCCCAGGCCGCTGTAGTCGTCTATTTCCTCGCTGCCGATGGCTTCGCTGACGGCAATGACAATGGCAAAAGCGCCGAGATTGGCGAACAGATAGGTCAGGAGGTAGAACAGCATGGCATCGCTGCCCATCTTCGTACCGGTCGCGAGACCGATCAGCACGTTGCCGATCTGGGCGATACCGGAATAGGCCAAGAGCCGTTTCATGTTCTTTTGGGCGATGGCCACGATGTTGCCGTAGGTCATGGATAGGATGGACACAGCGACAAGCAACAGAGTCCAGACCGGCTTAAAGTTCGCCAAGGAGACGAAGAACATTCTCAGGAGGATGGCAAAGGCCGCTCCCTTGGGTGCGATCGAGAGGAATGCCGTCACCGGCGTCGGCGACCCATGATAGGTGTCAGGAATCCATGAATGAAAAGGCACAGCGCCGATTTTGAATCCTAATGCGGCGAAGATCAGCAGGAAGCCAATGACCAACCCCGGTGTGGTTTGTACCGTCGTCATATCGGAAAATACCAGTTTGCCTGTTTCTCCGTAGACCAAGCTGATGCCATAGGCGAGGAGGGCTGCGGCGAAGATGCCCAGGATGAAAAACTTGATGCCTGCTTCGTTCGAGGCGATGTCCTCGCGGAGATAGGCCACGAGGACGTAGAATCCGATGGTGGAAAACTCCAGCGCGATGAAGACCGACAGCAGGTCGTTCGCGGAAGCCATAAACATCATTCCGAGGGCCGACATCACGACCAGGAAATAATATTCTCCGCGGAAGAACTTGAATCGATGGATGTAATCGATGGAGGCCAGAATAACGAGGATCGTCGATCCGACGATGAACATTTTGAAGAACAGGGCCATCCGATCGAGGGCGAACATGTTCGCGAAAAGGGTTCCGGTGATGCCGGCGACATCGAACCAAGCCAGGCAGCCTAGGGTGGCGACGAGCCCAGCGATGCTGAAATAGGCTAATTGTTCGTTGGGCAGCTGAGGGAACGAAAAATCAATGATCAGGATAAGACAGAGCCAGGACGTGAGCAGGATCTCCGGGAGCAGCAGCAGCAGATCGGAGGATGATATCGTGAGCGCGAAGGTCATTCCGACCCCCGTGAGGAGTAAGGGGTAAGGGGTGAGGGGTTGTTCGCCAAGAGCGGAGTATCAGACGTCCGGGGAGTGGCGCTCGCCTCACTCCTCACCCCTGACCCTTCACCTGTCTGTGCTACCGGCACGACTCGGGTGATCTTCGCGATCAAAGGATCGACGCCAGATCTCACGACATTGTAGAGATGCATGGGGAAGAAAAAGAATCCGATGCTGACGGCAATCATGATCATGAGCGGCAGACGGTCAGCTGCGGAGACTGCGTCGTGTGCGTGACTGTATTTCTGGTCCATGGGTCCGTAGAAAAGCCCGCGCATCATCTTGAACAAGTAGGCCAGGGTCAAGACGATGCCGACCACGGCCACGATGACTTGGAGCGGGTACTTGTTCCAACTGCCGACGATGATCATCACTTCGGCGATGAAGTTCACGGTGCCTGGCACGCCGATCGAGGCCATGCAAGCAATTACGAAACAGCCGGAGATGAACGGCATGCGGTTCGAGAGCCCGCCAAGGGAGGGGATGTCGCGCGTGTGCGTCTGATCGTACACCCACCCGGCCATGGCAAAGAGCATACCTGTGGCCATGGCGTGCGCAAACATATACATCACCGCGCCGGTCAAGCTGATGTAGTCCAAGGCGGCCATGCCCAAAAAGACATACCCCATGTGACTGGAACTGGAATATCCGATGACGTACTTGGTGTCTTTGGCGTAGTACGCGACGAACCCGCCATATATGATACTGAACATGCAGAGCACGGCTGCGATGGGCATGAGTTCTCTGGTGGTCTCCGGCAGAATCTCAAAGGCTACCCGGATGATGGAAAAATGACCGAGCTTCATCAGCACGCCCGCGTGCAGCATGCTCGTGGCGGCCGGCGCGGCTGCGTGCCCCACAGGAGACCAGGAGTGCAGAGGCCAGAGAGGCGCAATCGAAGCAAAGCCAAAGAAGATCAGGATCCAAATGATCTTGTCGAGCGTGGTGCCCAAGACCGGGATGTTCATCAGCTTGGCTTGTTCACGCAGGACCAGAATGTCGAAGGTATTGAGCCCCGCGTATTTGTAAATCAGCAAGATGCCCATCAGCGCTGCGACGGCAAAAGCCGAAAGAAAAAGCACCAGTTTCATCGCAGCGTATTCTTTACTGTTGGATCCAAAGTTGAAGATGAATCCGACCGAATCCCGTTGTTTGAGACCTTCCGGATCCGTCATCTCGTTGTACTTTTTCGTGTGACTTCCCCACATGCCCAACAGGAGATACATGGGGATTACGGACATTTCGTAGAAGAAGAAGAGAAAGAACAGGTCCAACGACATGAAGACGCCGATCGTGGCGGCGGCGAGGATGAGCAGCCAGATATAAAATTCTTTCATCCGATCTTTGATATGCCAGGACACGAAAATTCCTGCGAATAACAAGATGCTCGACGCCAGCACCAGCGGGGTGCCGATTCCATCCACTCCGAGGTGGAGCGCAATGCCCAGTTGGCGGGACCATTCGAATCGCTGGACGAATTGAAATCCTGCCTTCACGTGATCGTAGGTGAAGAACAGATAGAGCGAGGCAAGCAAAGAGACAAGGGCTGATCCTGCGGCTATCCCTCGCACGAGCATCGTTTGCCGATTGGAGACGAAGATCAGCGCGATGGCTCCCACGAAGGGGGCAAACAGAATATAGAGCAGCGCGTAGTCACCCATAGGAATTAATCCACCCGTATTGCCTGTTTGGACTCGAGCGACGCTACGGTTCCCCGTTCAAGCCGATCCACCAATGCCTGAACCGACCCGTTCATCATTTTTAAGAAGGGGGAGGGATAGAGGCCAATCCACAGGATCATTAACGACAAGGCCGACGCAATGAGTATTTCGCGGGGATGCAGATCGCGAATGGAGTCCTTGACAGCTTTGCCGAGCGGTCCCAACATTGACCGCTCGTAGTACCAGAGAAAATAGGCTGCGCTGAAGATGACGCCGGTGACCGCGATCCCACCGTACAGCCAATTGGCCTTGAAAGTTCCCAAGAGGATGAGGAATTCACCGACGAAGCCATTGGTGCCAGGCAAGCCGATCGATGCCAGCCCGATGAACAGGAAAAAGCTTGCGAGCAAGGGGGTCTGTTTGGCCATGCCGCCGAATGAGCCCAGATGGGTGCTCTGTTGCCGTGAGTAGAGAAAGCCCGCAATGAAGAACAAACCTGCCGTACTGAATCCCAAATTGATCATGGTAAGCAGGCTGCCTTGCAGTCCTTGATAGTTCAGGGCGAACAGACCGATCACCACAAACCCGAGGTGGCTGATGCTGCTGAACGCCAGGAGCCGTCGAAAATCTTGCTGGACTAGCGCCATAATGGCTCCGTAGAGAACTGCCGCCAATCCCAGCACCATGATGATTGAGACGACGGTCTGGCTTTTCGATGCGTCCGGGAGCAACGGAATGCTAAACCGGATGAAGCCGAATGTGCCGAGCTTCAGCCCGGCCAGCACCACTGCCATGCCGATCGGACCTTCGAAGAGGGCGTCCGGGAGCCAGGTATGGAAGGGGAATACCGGGGCCTTGAACGCGAAGCCGAGGAACAACAGCCAGAAAATGAGGATTTGCTGACTGAACGGAATCGGGACGGAGAGCAGTTCCAATAAGTCGAATGAGTAGGTCGGTTCTATATGGCGTAGTGTCGCCCACTGGTGATAATTGATGTCCAAGAGAGCGATGCCCACTAACATGAAGACGCTGCCAAGCAAGGTATAGAGCACGAATTTAAGTGCTGCGTAGTGCCGCTCCGCTCCTCCGCCCCAGAGCTTGATCATAAAGTAACTGGGAATGAGCATGAGTTCCCAAAAGACGAAGAAGAGGATCAAGTCGAGGGAGAGGAAGACTCCCATCGTGGTCGTTTCGAGGGCAAGGAGCGCCATCATGTAGAGCTTCACTTGATGACGGACGGTGTCCCAACTATAGATGACGATCAGAACCGTGAGAAAGGCGGTGAGTCCAACGAACAGCACACTGATTCCATCGACCGCGAGGTGATAGCTGATTCCGAGGGCGGGAATCCATGGCACATGCTCAGAAAACTGCATGGCGGCCGATTCGGGAATGAATCGTAGGAGCACGAATACGCAGAGAGCCAACTCCAAGAGCGCAATCGTCAAGGCAGAGGTCCGGACCATGTCCTCGTCGTCGAATAACCACAGGACCACGGCCCCAATGACGGGGAGAAAAAGAATACAGGTGAGAATGGGAAACGTTGACGCCAGTTCTTCTATCATCACAGTGCTTTATAGTTGCATGATGAGCTGAATGATCACCGCCAGCAGAAACAGGCCTGCCACAATGATGGCGGCGTAATGATGCACCATGCCGCTCTGTAGTTGCCGCCACTGGCGGGCGGCAAGATGGTTGCCGTACCCGATCACGTTGAGGCCGCCGTAGATCACGTATTTCTCAGCCCAAGTCGAACCAGCTGCGGCTAAGTCAGTGACGTGTGCGACGGCGCGCACGAGGCCATCGATGACGGTGCGGTCGAACCAGTCGAGCAGAAGCCCCAATTTCTTGATCGGCTCCACCCACAACAGGTCATAGAGTTCATCGACGTAGTACTTGTTGAGGACAGTCGTGTAGGCAGCCTGGAATTGTTCCGCCAGATGATCAGGCACCGAACGATTCACGCTATAAAAATAATGCGCGAGACCCCAGCCCACCAACGCAATCCCTGTCGCAACCATCATAAGGGTGAGCACGAGCCCGGGGCTCACCTCATGCTCGCCTACCGCGCCTGCGACCGGTGCAAGGAATTGATGGAGCCAGCCCTGGTCAGGGGGAAACCCCAGAAACCCGCCGAGAATGGACAGTACACCTAACGCCAGCAACGGGCCGACCATTACCATCGGCGACTCGTGCACATGTTCCTCCGTATGATGGTCCATGCGGGACGTGCCATAAAAGGTCAGATAGACCAGGCGAAACATATAGAAGGAGGTCAAGAGCGCGCCGATGGCAGCCATGCCATAGAGTACATAGTGTTCGTGCGTAAAGGCATGGGCCAGGATTTCGTCTTTGCTCCAGAAACCTGCCAACGGCGGAATGCCGGCAATGGCGATCGTGCCGATCAGAAACAGCCGATAGGTCCAGGGGATTTTCGATTTGAGGCCGCCCATCTTTCGAATATCTTGCTCACCCGAGAGCGCGTGGATGACCGATCCGGCTGCAAGAAATAAGAGAGCCTTGAAGAAGGCATGGGTCATGAGGTGGAAGATGGCAGCCGTGTAGGCCCCGATCCCGCACCCGAGAAACATGTACCCGAGCTGGCTCACCGTCGAATAGGCCAAGACGCGCTTGATGTCCGTTTGCACGAGGCCGATGGTGGCGGCGAAGAGTGCCGTAATGCCGCCGATAGTTCCAACCCAAAACATGGCTGTAGGTGACATGTCAAAAATGGCATGGTTCCGCACGATCATGTAGACCCCGGCCGTGACCATTGTTGCCGCATGGATGAGCGCGCTGACGGGCGTCGGCCCCTCCATCGCGTCCGGGAGCCAGGTATATAGAGGAAGCTGGGCCGATTTGCCGATCGCGCCGACGAGTAAGCAGAGAGCAATTGCCGTGGCCATCTCCGGCGAGAGCTGACCGACCTGGGCAAAGACTTTCGTATAGTCGAGCGTCTTGAAATTGATGAAGACGAGGAAGATGGCCAACAGAAATCCTGCGTCGCCGATGCGGTTCACCACAAAGGCTTTTGAAGCGGCTTTGGCGGCAGAGACTTTGGTGTAGTAGTAGCCGATCAACAGATAGGAACAGAGCCCCACCCCTTCCCAGCCGATGAACAGCACAACATAATTGTTTCCCATGACGAGGAGCAACATGGAGACCATGAAGAGGTTCATGTAGGTGAAGAAGCGCGTAAATCCGGCCTCTCCATGCATATAGCCGACGGAGTAGATGTGAATCAGGAGTCCGACTCCCGTGACGACAAGCAGCATGATGCATGTGAGAGGATCGACGAGATAGGCCAGATTGACGGTGAGGTCGCCTCCGAAGATCCATCGATAGGCGATGACTTCATGGGACATGCCGGTCCGCAAGATATCGACGAAGACGCCGACCGTGCAGAGAAACGACAGTCCCACCGATCCCCAAGCAAGCCGGTGCGCGAATTCGTGGGAATACCGCGTGCCCAGGAGTCCGTTTAAGATCACGGCCAATAGGGGGAACAGCGGAATAAGCTGTATGAGTTGATCCGTCACGTTACCACTTCAGGAGATTCATCTCATCCACATTGGTGGAGATCTTTCCACGGAACACGACGATGATGATGGCCAGTCCGATCGCCGCCTCCCCAGCCGCGATGGCGATGATGAAGAGGGCTACCAGTTGGCCTGCCATGGATTCCAGGTAATAGGAAAACGCCACCAGGTTGATGTTCGCCGCATTCAGCATGATCTCGACAGACATCAATACGATGATGAAGTTCCGTCTGATCACCACACCGAGCAGCCCGGTAATAAAGAGCACGGCGCTGACGGCCACGTATGCACTAAGAGGAATCATAAATCCCGATGATTAACGTTGAATGTTAAATTGCGACGCATGAGCGAGTGGTTCACGTCTGCAATTCAACATTCAGCACTCAACATTTATCCCCTATGTTCCCGGTTGGCCGGCTTTGGAGTTTTTGCCAAGACAATCGCTCCAATGACGGCGCCCAACAGAAACACCCCGACGATTTCGAACTGCAACAGATACTCACTGAACATTTTGATTCCGACCGCGTAGGTATCGCCGTCCTTGAGTACCGCCTCGGCCGGTACATCGCCCTTTGCCCCTCCGAAGGGTGAACGGATCAGGAGGGCCAGCACGTACAATGATCCGATAGCTGCCGGGGCCAGAAAGTATAGGTACGAGGAGTGGAAATACCGATCGTCGGTCTTCAAGTTCATGAGCATCAGCACGAAGAGGTACAACACGAGGATCGCGCCGGCGTAAACGATGACCTGCACGGCCCAGAGGAACTCAGCGTTGAGGATGATGAATAGTCCGGAGACATGGAGCAATAGGGCTAGGAGCGCCAGGCCGCAATGCACCGGGTTCTTAAGCGAGACGGTCATGACGCCCGCAGCAATACTGGCCAGGGCAAAATAGGCGAAAAAGACCAAAACCATTGAATGACTTAGCCTAGATGCTTGGGTGGTGGTTGGGTCGGCTTCAGTACCGATTGCGGGAAATAATACCGATATTCCCTGCTTTCCTCAACGTTCTTTTCCTGATTATGCGCGTACAGGTATTTCTTTGCATCGTCGAGATGACGTTCGCCGATTTCGTACAGCCGCTTCTTGTCGAACAACAAGGTGCGCTTATCATGAGTTGAGAACTCGTACATCTTCGTCATCGCCAGCGCGTTGACGGGACAAGCTTCGACGCAGTAGCCGCAAAAGACGCATTTCGTAATGTCGATATAAAATTCGCTGGCAAATCGCTGGAGCGGACGCTCTGCATCTTCAGAGCTGATGACCTTAATGCAGCGGGATGGGCAGGCGGCTTCGCAGAGGTCACAGCCGACACAACGTTCCTGGTGATCGTCGTA